>NZ_JSDQ01000063.1:0-67636 GCF_000813665.1 Neochlamydia sp. EPS4
GAGCTGGTTTAGATTTAAGTAAAGCTGTATCAGCTGAGACAGCTGCCCGATTGTTTCAGGCAGACTGGTGAGCTGGTTGTGATTTAAGTAAAGCTTTTGCAGCTGAGACAGCTGCCCCATTTCTGCAGGCAGACTGGTAAGCTGGTTTTGATTTAAGTAAAGCCATTGCAGCTGAGACATTTGCCCGATTTCTGCAGGCAGACTGGTAAGCTGGTTTTGATCTAAGTAAAGCGTTTGCAGCTGAGACAATTGCCCGATTTCTGCAGGCAGGTTGGTGAGCTGGTTGTGATTTAATTCAAGCCATAGCAGCTGAGGCAGCTGCCCCATTTCTGCTGGCAGTCTGGTGAGCTGGTTTTGATTTAAGCAAAGGTGTCGCAGTCGAGACAGCTGCCCGATTTCTGCAGGCAGGCTGGTGAGCTGGTTTAGATATAAGTAAAGGTTTTGCAGCTGAGACAATTGCCCGATTTCTGTAGGCAGGTTGGTGAGCTTGTTTTGGCCTAAATCAAGCCTTTGCAGTTGAGACAGATGACCAATTTCTGCGGGCAGGCTGGTGAGCTTGTTCTTGCTTAAATCAAGCCTTTGCAATTGAGACAGCTGCCCGATTTCTGCGGGCAGGCTGGTGAGCTTGTTCTGGTTTAAATCAAGCCTTTGCAGCTGAGACAGCTGCCCGATTTCTGCTGGCAGACTGGTGAGCTGGTTGCGGCTTAAATCAAGCCTTTGCAGCTGAGATAACTGGCTTATTTCTGCAGGCAGACTGGTGAGCTGGTTGCTGCTTAAATCAAGCCTTTGCAGCTGAGATAACTGGCTTATTTCTGGGGGTAAATAAGTCAAGCCTATTACAAATAAACCTAGAGCCGTGATGCTCTTACAATTTTTTTCAATCCAATCTCTAAGAAGCGCCCCCTGTTTTTCTAAAGGTAAATACTTAATTTCTTCTCGGCTCAAGTATTCTTTCCCGCTAGGAAGTTTTTTCCAAAGCAAAAGGCGATTAATATTTAAGAGATAAGAAGAGTAATTAGCCAGGGTATAACACCTTTTTTCCTGGGTTTTCCATTTAAATTCTAGCTCCGCAGGAGCAAGGGATTTAGCTAGAGTAAAGGCCTCCTTGAAGATTGCCTTAGCTTTTTCTCCTTCAGAAAGCCTATCATCCAGCTTATAAATCCTATCTAAAATAAAAGCCTGCTTGTTAATATCCCCTTGGGAAACATGTACTTTACCTATTTGTTTATAAAGAGAAGGCATCACTTCAGAAGCCAGCAGATGATGCCATCTTTTACAGACGCTAAATAAGGAAGGAGCTGCGCAAGCTTCTAAGATAGGGAGTAGCAATTCATTAGGCAAGCTTTCAATAGATGCCGAAGAGATAGGATGCATTTTATTTCCTTGGGTAGTGATGAACTTTTCAGCATTTTTATTTTTTAAAGGCAATATAAAAAAGTTAAAAAAGCAAGTCAAGCCAATTCGTATCCTTATCACCAGAGGGGTATCCGCTAACTTGTTAAGCAAAGAGCAAGCTACTATGCCTTATAGGCGATAGCTAGATATAGAAGGTTTTTGATCAGCTTTGAGCCGACCAGACGTAGTATGCTTTTGATTTGCTATAACTTGAGTTTCTATAATCTGTATATATTTAAGTTTTTTTACAAACTTATCTAATTGGCATTTTCAGCATCGTTTGGACATGAAAATTCATGTTGCATGAGGTTAATAAAGGCTTTGGCTTCTTTTGCATTGCCCTTAAGGTAAGGCTTAGCTAAAGTATGGATAGGCCGCTTGGCTGAGGATCACTACCCATCTTTGTTCAACGCCTGCATAGCAAGAGGTAGTCTTAAAAGCTCGATAGCCTTCTACTATCCTTACAGTTTTGTCGTAAGGCGCTTCAAATATGAATTCTTTTACCTCTTTGATTTGCAGGGGCACACGCGTGGCAAATAAGCCTTGTTCTCTTTTAAAGACTTTTAAGATAGTTGGCGTATAGAGAGCACTCTCTCCTACTATATAGTCCAACATGATTTAAAGCATTTTCGCCTTGAAGTAAGATTCTAGGAGCTTTTTTTTAATGCTATATTTTCTTTACAAGTAAATCTATTATAAAGCTCTTAATTTCTTGCAAAGTTTACTATGAAACTAAACAGGCTAGATAGCCAACAAGACCGCTTTTTTAAATTCCGCCTTAGCGGCGAACTCAATCAAAATCATCCTCTTATTTAAGCTATCTTAAGTTGATTGAATGGAAGCAGTTCGAAGAAGAATTTGATAAGTTGTTTGTAGAAAAATAGGCCAACCAGCTAAGCCTGTAAGGTTAGTTGTAGGGCTCCTTCTATCTTGTAACACATGTGCTGGCTTAAAGTTTAGGTATAATTGAAGCAGCCTTAGAGTGCTTTCTTATCCGATAACTCGCGTTAAGCTAGGTAGCATTTTAGATCTTTTCCTAAAGGTAAAGTAGCTTTCTTAAGCAAAAGCTTCCATGCAGCTTTTCTTTTTTACAAACTTGGGTAATAAAGTAGAAACACGTGGCATCCCTTTATAGGGAAAGCCTTTTATTTCTGAGCACATAAAGTCATAAAAAGGGGGAATTCTTGGCGACTACGATTTTCCATTTTAGCATTTGCCCCTTTGCTAATCTTATTAGAGCACCACTCTTCCATGTCGTATACACTAAAACCGGCTTCTCTTAACCAATGAAAATAGTTACAAAGAGGGAAATGATAAGAGGTGAGTTGAGCAGATTGTTGTCCTTTACTAGGATGGGCACAGATAGGAATTTCTAGAGGGGACATATATCTATCTACGCGACGGTACTGAAGCTTTTTGTCCTTATCTATCTGCCAGGAAGTCTGGCGAGGAAGCCGAAAATAAGGGTGATTAAGAACCATTATTAACACTCCTTGCTTTTCCAAGTGTTTATAAGCATTGTGGAACACTTGCAAAGGAGATGAAATATTCTGCAAAGCTAAAATAATGGTAGCATGGGTAAATTTCTTGTCATCTAAAGAAAGATTTTTTGTAGCATCTGCTACCCGGTAATGGTGCTGAAGGTTAGTATCCAATTTTTTGGCTTCTTTGATCAAAGTAGGGGAAAGATCTATGCCCATATAGTTTGTATGGGTAGGAAGATGGCGGGCTAATACCCCTGATCCGCAAGCAATATCTAATACGGCAGGAGAGGAGCAAGCTTGAAGGTTTAACAAACGCAACAGATTTGGAATAATAATTTGCTGGTGATAGTAATGACCTACTTCGCCGACAAGGTTTTTATACCATTGGCTGGCAGGCTCCCATGAGGCAGCTTTTGGATGGGGTAATTTGGTAGGTGTTTTCATAAAAAAATCAACTCTCTAGGATTAAGTAAACATAAATCTTAAGGATAACTTCTTATTTTTCTTCATAAGGCGGGCAATAGGAAGTTAACTTGTTATGCGAAGAGTTTACAAGGTAACAGATTTTACTTTCTACAGATATGATGAACAAGCAGCTTGATAGAGCAGTGCAAAAATAGTCTCTTGGGATCAAGGAAAAGTTTATGAGGAAAATTATCTTTATAAAGGGTGGAAACACTAGCAGAAAATTTATCTAAAAGGTAAGAAAACTTTTAACGCCCCCCATCTAACACTATTGTTTGCTTATATGGCAATTATTAACCGTTTTTAATAGAGTCCCTCTTTTTAATCTTTACGAAAGAGAAAAAATTAAAGTCAAAGGAATGAGCTTTAAGAGCAAGCAGGAGACCGAGATAGCGAGGGATAAGAAAATTTAAGATTTATCCTGTTCGCTAGATAGAAAAATCATTTTATTAAAATTTAAATAAGAAAGAATTAATCAACTATTTGAATAGGTCTTACCTTTCTTATTTGATGGCCTATTTGAAAGAAACTAAGAGGAAAAATAGTGAAAAATGTTATAAGAAAGCAAGCTAGGAAGATACCAAGTTAATGAATGTTTATTAGAGGATATTTATGGTTAAAGTGACTGTTTTATATACGGGTAAGCTTCACTGTCAAGTAATTCGTGAGGATCCACGAGCTATACTGGAGACAGATGCTCCTTTAGATAGTGGAGGAACAGGTGTATCATTCTCTCCTACAGATTTGATGGCAAGTGCTTTAGCAACTTGCATAGCGACAACTATAGCTTTATACGCGCAGAGAAAAAACTGGAATGTAACTGGGATGCGACTGGAAGTAGAAAAGAGCATGGCTACTCAACCTATCCGTCGCATTGGAAAAATTATAATCAAGATAGGGATTCCTCAGGATTTTTCTCTTGAACAAAAGCAAGCTTTAGAAAGGATAGCTGCAGGTTGTCCTGTCCATCATAGCTTACATCCGGAGGTAAAAGTAGAGCTTATTTTTTGCTGGGATAATTAGAACTTTATAAAGGATGGCTGTAAAAATTTATAATTTTTTTAGCCTCTCTGAGGTTTTGTGATAGGCTAAAAGTGGTAAATAAAATATAGAAAAGGATCTCTTATGGAGAAAATAAATGCTTGATAGTCTGAACCCTTTTGAAGATCCTTTTTTGATCCGAAAACTAAATCCTCTTCTAATTGAATCGCTACATAGTTATTGGATAGCCTTAAAAGAGGCAAAAGTTTCTGCTGAAGAAAAGTTACAAGTAGAGGATGCCTTATATAATTTGGTAGGCTTTACTTTTCTTCACCTATTTCAACCCCTTTATCTCCAACATCCTCCTAAAATTGCTGGGTCAGTTTTTTTACTTTCTGCCGTGCATTCTGATGGAATAGGGGATTATGTAACCTTATTTAAATGTGCTAAAATTTTAAAAGAACATCACCCTGCTTTAGAGGTTTATCTTGCTTATACGCATAAGCAATCTTTGCCTTCCATCGATCCTTATCCTTATCATATAAAAAAGGAAAATATTTATGCTTTTCAAGAAACCGAGGAAGCTTGCAGCGTTATCTTAGAACCTATTTTAGAGGGAAAGAAAATTTTTTTATGTGAAGCGCAGCTAGATCAATTACTACTCGAGCATAATAGACTTTTAGCTGAGTATGAAACTTTGCAAGAAACACATCCTCAGGCAGCTGTAGCCATTCAAGAGCTTTCTGATGAAGTGCAGCGATCTATTCAATCTTACTATTATTATCAGCAAAAAAAAGCAGAAGCGGAAAAGCTTTATCTTTTAATGAAAAAAAGCTTAGCTATTGTTCACATCGCTTTGGCCTTGAATACTTTTGATAATCCTGAGTTAGCTTCAAAATCTCTTTATTTTGCGGAAGCGGGAAATTTCCAAGGGATAGCCAACTACCTTCAACGGCATTGGTTTAGCATAGGATTAAATGCATTTGAAGAGGGGATTTTCCTTAATAATCACCATATAACCTCTCATTGGAGCTGTACAGCTTTATGCCAGTATTTATGGCAAGTTGATCAGCCCCATGCTGAGCATCTTAAAAATTATTTAATGGATTATGCTATAGAAGTAGCCTACTTGCCTCATTCTTCTGCTCATAGAGAAATTTTTATTGAGATGATGTGTCGACGCCATCTGCAGGATAGCCGCCATCTTACTATTATTCTTCCTCAGCAGAAAAAAGAACAGTTTCTTCACTTTAGCGATAGTTGGATGCTTGCTTATGGATTTTCTAAAATCCTTGTAGTCGATTTTGTACCTTCTGTCAGAGAAACAGTATTAAATCAAATTAATTTGGCGACAGGAAAAACTTTACGACTAGTTTGCGTTCTTCCTTTACCAGCTTCAGATTTTACTAAACTAATTAATCTGAGTGGAGAAATTGTAGGCTGTACAGGCGACGGCTCATTGAGTGATTGCATTCAGTCAGGCAAAATTCCTTTTTATGAAGTGCGTCGGCATAAAACAGGAACGCTAGAGGCTTTTATACGGTTAGCGCAAAAATTAATGCTGCCGGAAGTTTTAAAGTATTGCGAGCTCTTAAAGCAATTTGCCGATTGGCCCGTTCCTTCCTTTCTAGAAAAATTTGAAGCATTACTTCAGGATAGCTCTTTTAGAATGCAGTGGGATAAGTTAGTGGAGTTTATTAAGCGTTATTATTGCTTAGAAGATTCCTATCTTGCTCTTATCAATCGCTTTTTGTGGATGTCTCTATCTAAGGAAGTTAAAGAAAAAGAAGAAAGCCTTATACACAGCTATTCCGAGGGAGCAATCAGCGCTGAAAGTGCTTATCTAAGTTTAAAGGAAATATTAAAGAGCCAACGAACTAAAATTGTGGAAAGTTAAGGAGTAGTTAGCTTTATTTCTAACATTTACAAGTGCAATATACAGAGGATAACATCGAGCTTGTAGACATCCCTCTGTCGCTCATTAGCAAGAGGTAGTTTATAGCAGGCGCTCAGCAGGCTTCTTTATTAGGATAAGGTTAAATAAAGTTTGATTAGAGCCAACCATCTTGCTTTAATGAGCAGTCGTAGTAGAGGATTTACTATTAGACATCTTAACTTTTTTACACAAAAAAATTAAAGGAATCATAGCTAAAAAGCCCCAAGCTGCTAGCCAAGCTAAATCATTGGTAGAGAGCATATAGCCTTGTTGCTCAATCAGCTTTTCTAAAAGTTGATTAGAAACGTCGGATGTAAAAGAAGGATGATAATTTTCTAGAGTTTCATAGAATTTTTCTGTAGAAGAGTTGAAAATTGTTAAAGTTTCTGTAAGGCGAGCACGATGAAAGGTTTTAAGGCGAGTCCATAACTCAATAGACAAAGATGTCCCAAATCCACTCCCGACAAGAATACGGATAAAATTATAAAGACCCGAGGCGCTTGCATAGCGGTTTTTGGGGATACTACCTAAAGAGAGTTGTACAAGAGGTAAAAAGAAAATAGCTACCCCCAATCCTTGGAGGAAACGGGCAAGCATAATTGCTTGCAAGCTAATAGCCGTAGTAAAATGAGCTTGGTAAAAAAAACTTAAAGCAAAAAACAGAAAACTTAACGACGAAATAAAGCGAAGATCAAAGCGGTTCATATATTTTCCTACACTAGTAGAGAGTAGAAAAGGGATAATCCCTACAGGAGCTACCGCCAAACCTGCCCAAAAAGGGGTATAGCCTTGTTCTGTTTGCAGCCAAAGAGGAAGGGTCACAGTACTACCAAAATAAAATAAAAAGCCAATCGTAGTTGCAAGGCAGCCAAAAGCAAAATTGATATTTCTAAAAAAAGAAAGATCGACTACAGGATAAGGTTGATAATAAGTCCATATAATAAAATAGCTTAAGGCGATGATAGAAGCAATTGCGAGTGCGAGAATAGTGTTAGATTTAAACCAATCCAAATCCTTGCCTTTATCTAACATAATCTGTAAGCATCCTACTCCTAGCGATAACAAAGCAATCCCAATCCAATCGATGGGATTTCTTACCACTTGGCTGTCTTTATCTTTAAGTAAATACCAGGTTACACTGGCAGAAAATAAACCAATAGGAACATTCATATAAAATATCCATGGCCAACTATAAAAATCGGTCAAGTAACCACCTAGAATAGGTCCTAAAATTGGAGCTACAATAACAATCATTCCCCAAAAACCTAAAGCGTTCCCCTGCTTTTCCGGAGGATGATTAGCTAATAATAAAGTTTGGGATAAGGGAATTAACGAGCCCGCCACAGCGCCTTGCAATACACGAAAAAAAACTAGCATGCTAAGAGATGAAGAAAATCCACAAAAGAATGAGGTAATGGTAAATAGAGCGATAGACCAGCAAAAAAGGCGTACTCGGCCAAAATAATCAGATAACCAACCGGTAAGGGGAAGAATGATAGCATTGCTAGCAGAAAATGAAGTGATCACCCAGGTGCCTTCCTCAGTACTTACATTCAAATTGCCAGCAATATAGGGAATGGCTACATTTGCAATCGAAGTATCTAGCACTTGAATAAATGTTCCTAAGCCTAGTGCCACATTAAGTAAAGTAAGCCTATATCCTTGTTCGTATTGTTCATTCTTCATCGCTAATCATCTTTTTTCTTTAAGTTTGCTTGAATTACTTCGTCGATTACATGATCGATGGGTTCTAAATGAACATTAAACACTGTAGTAGCAGCTAGAGGGCGGCCTGGAGAGGTGCTGGCAAGCATAGGTAAATCTTGATTGCTAATATCTACTTTAACTTTAGCAGAAATTCCTAAGCGCAAAGGATATTTTTTCATTTGCTCAGGCTCAACGCTTATACGTACAGGTAGGCGTTGAACAATCTTGATCCAATTTCCTGTTGCATTTTGAGGAGGGATTAAAGAGAAATTACTGCCGCTACCTGAAGCTATGCCCACGACTTTTCCTACATATTCTATCTTTGAACCATACATATCAAAATTGATCGTAGCCGGTTGGCCAATACGCATAAATTTTAATTGAGTTTCTTTAAAGTTTGCTTCTACCCAATAATCATTCTGGGAAATGATAGCCATAAGAGGCGTTTGCGGCCGTACGGATTGTCCTACGTTAACGGTACGTTGAGCTACATAACCTGTGGCGGGTGCATAAATGCGGCAATGCTGTAAATCATAATAGCTTTTACGGACTTGAGATTTGGCTTCAATAAGCAGAGGATGGCATTCTAAAGATGTATTTCCGACGGCTGCTATAGCAGCCGCTAGCTCTGCCTCAGCAATTTGGTGAGTAGCTTTCGCTATAGATAAGTCGGCTTTAGAATGAGTATATTCTTCTTTAGAGATAGCTTGCATTTCTACAAGGTGCGAGCGATTTTCATAGTCATAATTTGCTTTTGACAAAGCAATCTTGCGTGCTTCTAGGGTCGATTGACTTGCTTTTACTTTCTCATAAAGCTGACGTACTTTTAAGACTGTGGAAGCCAAGGAGGCCAGAGAGTGCTCGTATTTGAGTAAATATTCTGTTTGGTCGAGTTGTACTAAAAGTTGGCCTTCGGTCACAAAATCCGTATCATCCACGTAATAAGCAATTACAGAACCGGTGATAGAGGGATTAATGTTAATCATATTCCCACTCGCGTAAGCATCATCTGTAGTTTCGTAACCTTGAAGATATAGCACATAGAGTAAACCCCAGCTTAGGCTTGCTAAGACCAAGATTAATGTAAATCCCCAAAGCTTTCTATTTCTCTTGATAGTATTAGAGGGAGATAAAGGGGAAGATGAGGGCTCTTGGCTATCTAGATTATCAGGGTTAGGCGATTTTTCAGAGGATTTATTAGTCTTCTGCGGCCGTGCTACTGAATCTTTTATTGTATCTTCTATCATCCTGGACGTTTCTTCATTGGCTTTCATTCTCGTATCCACCCCCTAATGCACTGATTAAGCTTGTAAATCGAATGTAATAATTTTCTAAGGCTACTAGCTTTTTATTCTCTTGAGAGGTTTTGTCAAACTCGGCGTCTAATACATCTAAGTAAGAAGCTAGATAATGTTTAAATTTTTCTTTAATAAGTAGTGAGTTTTCTTCTGATAGCTTGGTGATTTGTACAGAATCTTGCATTTCTTCAAAAGCATATTTTAACTCCGCTATGCTATCTAACACAGCTTGGACTGCTGTGAGAATAGATTGATTATACTGTTCGATGGCAATGTAATATTCTTCATGCGCTGTGCCTAAATTAGCTTGAAGGAGTCCTCCTTCAAAAATGGGCAAGTTAATGGCGGGGCTTGCTTGCCCATAAATACTTCTCCATTTAAAAAGGTCATGAGGGTGAAGAGTTTGATAGCCAAAAAGCCCCATTATGTTAAAGCTTGGATAGTAAGCCGCTCGTGCGACTTTAATTTTTTTTGCCGCTTCTTCTACTCGCCAGACGCTTGCTGTCACATCAGGCCTATGCGCTAAAAGGTTAAAGGGTAGATTTGTAGGTAGCGAAAAGAGAAAGAGGTCTTGATTTTCAATCGCGATTGCTTCTATGGGCTCACAGAAATCTCCTGCTATTAAGGCTTGCAGTTGATTTTTATAGGCTTTAATTTTAAGTTGAACTTGCTTGAGTAGCAATTGTGCTTCTAAATGATATGTTTGAGCCTTTTTTAGAACACATTGGTTATCAATATCATTTTTAACGCGTTTTTCTACCAATTGGAGGTACTCAGCGCGATTATGAAGTTTCTTTAAAGCCAATATTTTTTGCGCATAGCAAACCTGCAAACGGAAATAAGTTTGGGCTATAGAAGTACTTAATATGACGGAGGAAAAAGCTGCATCTGCTTTGCTAGCTAAAATTTCGCCTACAGCAGCTTTAAAGCTATTTAAATTTTGCTGCCATATATCGAGCTGGTAATGGGCGTCTAAATTAATTTCTGTCTGCGTAAAAATAAAGCCCCCGGAACGAGTAGGGGAAGCTGGAGGGGTAGTAAAAGTTGAGGCTGGGGGGGAGGATGAAGCTATAGATGCAATTGTACCTGTTTTACTTGTGCGCGACCGAGCTATATCGGTTTCAAGTTCTAGCGTAGGCCATAAAGCAGAACCTGCTGCTCGAGCAGCATAATTGGCTATTTTTACACGAGCTTGAGCAATTTTAATACCTGGATTATCAGATAACGCCTTGCTTATAAGCTTATCGAGTTGGCTATCGCCAAACATTAACCACCAGTGGGCCTGGGGCCATTCACCCGGAGTAAATGGCCCTTCATTAATTGTTGAGAGGAGCGATTCTTCTAAAGCTCTAGTAGGAAACTCATAAATATTGGGTTGGCGTTGTTTTAAACAGCTCGTAAAATTGATTGTGATAAGGGATAAGAAAGCTAAGATAGAAATTAAGGAAGGTATCTTATATTTTTTCATTGGCCTAGCAAGCATGATATAGGTGCCTAATTTTTCAAAACTTCTTTATTTACGTTTTTACTGAAATAAATTCTAGATATTTATTCCTACTTAAGCAGATTAAAAGATAGATTTTGTCCTTCAGGAGATTTTTTTGATTACTCACGCACGACAAGAAAAAAGCTCCCTTCTCTTAATTACTGATTAAAAAATTTTCAAAATTTACTTTGAGGGCGAAGAAGATTCAATGAAAATTTCTCTTTAAAGAAAAAGTGTAACGAAGGGTTAACCTACAGGGAGGGCTTATTATCAAGGATCACTTTTAATCTGCTGCTCGTGATTGATTGTCAGAGTAGTTCAGGGGAGCTTTTCTTTTCTTCTGGAAAGCAGGATTGCTTCTTTGCAAAAAGCTAAGCTAGCAATAATAGTTGAGACGATGTTTCATTGCCTGCGGCTATTATTGGGCGCTTTAAAAATAGATAAAAAGGCAACGATTAGCTAAGTGCTGACTCTGTTTGATTAATTATTGGAAAAAAGTTTTTTTGTTTTAAAAGTGGCAGCTATGTATTTTTAGCTAATGATGACAGAAGAAAATCTGATGTAGTTCATTAATAAAGATCATCTCCAAAGTTTTTAATAACGTCGGTACATTTAGTAAAAAAATTAATTAAATTTTCATTTTTTTCAATTTCTGTAAGAGCTTCTTGGCAGGCTTCTTGGTGGAGATTATTAAAATTTTGCAGTAACAAAGGCCCGTGATAAAGGGCTCCAGCTAAGTTTACAATATCTTTAAATAGCCCTTCAATAAGTTTGAGGCGCTCTTCCGTTAAAGGATGCGCATAAAGGTCGTAATTTCCTGTTTTCAAAAGCTTGTTAATTAATATATCCTCTTCTTGAACGGAAAGCTGAGCAATCCTTTGCCTAGCACTGGTAATGAGCTGATTCCTTTTATTAAAAACTTGTAAGGAAGGGGAGTTAAATTTAGCAGGGCATATAATCTGGCTAATGATTTCTTGAAATTGAGCATAATTAGCGACTTGGCTTGTGGCCAAAAGGCTTGCCAAAATTTCACGCCCCTCAATTAAAGCTTTTTTTTCATCTAATGTTTGACTTAACGTACAAACTAAATCTGGATTTTCATAAATATTTTTATAAGCAAGCTTAATCACATATTTAAGGTCGTTTTGATAAGCAGCATCCTTTTCATCTGCAATTAAACTGTTAGAAATAAAAGAAGCACTTTCATCTTCAGGAATATTCGTTAAAATAGGTGAATGTTTTAAGACCAGTTTCTGAGTGATTTCCTGCAGATAAGAAGTTTGGTAAGCATTCAAAAGAAGACACAATAGATAATGATAGTATTCACCATTTAACTGACGCTCAGGAGTGTAATATCGTAAAAATGTAGAAGGAAAAGCATCAGTTGAAAGAGGGTAGTGGGTAGATAATTTACGTGCTGCACCATACACTGCATAATCCCTTGCTGCCCCTTTAGTGATATCATCAAGCAGCGAAGGAGTGTAGTCAATAAGAAAACGTAAAGCACGGACTTCAGCGTAAGAAAATAGGCTAGTAGGAGTTATTTTTATTTTAGATAGCTTAGTCTTGCTGCCAAAAGGAAGTACCGATAGCATGGCAAAGATAGGAAGACCATCATTTAAAAAAGCATTATAGCTATGGTATTTGGAGAATGACATATTGATTATTTGTAAAAACTGCTCCACAACAATAGCGCTTATGTTTAGTGTATAAGCAAAACTTTTAAGAGTGATTTTTTGTATAGAGGAGTTGCTGTCTTTCCTAAAATTTTGTATGGAAAAGGCAAGAACAGAAAAAAATAGGGCTGAGATTAGCTCAACACTAGCAAAAACAGTGTTTAAAAGATAAGCACCGGTAAGAATTCCTTTAATAATGCCTCTTTTTAAAGCCCCTTGATCATTTATTGCATCCAGATGTTGCAAGGCTTGGGTTCCAAGGTTGCTGATTACATAATGGAGACGGTGGCATAAAGGCCTTGGATGCAACATATCCTTTTGACTAGAATCGGCTTGCACAATCTGGTGCATTGAAGGAGCCGTAGAGTTAATACCACCTAATTTATTCATAAGGTCCCAATATGATTAAAGCTGTGCCTTAATACTATCCGATTTATTAGTAATAAAGATAGTACAATTATTTGCTTAAAATAAATTTTTTATTGATAAAAAGAAAGGCTGTGAAAGGAAAAAAATCCAGCCTTTTAAAGGATACTCGCAATTAGAAACAAAAAAGAAAAAAGTTAATTTACCTGCAAGGATGTTTATCTCAATGAAAGCTTTTAACTTTTTTTGGAAGCTAAAATTATATGCTAACAAAGCATGAGGGGTTAAATAAGCTGCTGGCCTATATAAAAAGATGACACTGGGTAGAAGCCAAAAAGTCTATAAAAAAGTCTAAGGATATGGAAAAGCTAGGGAGCATTCTCCTGTGTCCTCTCTTGAATCTCTTGAATGGCTTTTTGACAAGCTTGAACGAATAAGTTTTCAGCTCCGAAAGCTCTGTATACATCGCCTTGGTTTAAAATATTTATATCTACAAAAGTTCTAGATAGTAAATTACCTTGGTGTAGCTCTCCTGATAAGGTGCCAATCTCATTAAAAAGCTGTTGTACAAATTTGGCACGCTTTTTGGAAAGACCCTGTTTTTCTATATCATAAGAGCCTAATTGTAGTAATTTTTTCATAAGAATTGCTTGTTCTTCAGAAGAAAGTTGATCTAGGCAATTTTTAGCATGAGCAAGACGTTGGTACCTTGCATTATACGGCTTTAAGTCTACGGCTCTAAATTGAAGGGGACATACGATTTCAGCACGGAGCTCTTGTAATTGAGCGTAATTGGCAAGTTGCAGGTTAATATTATAAAGCGTTTCTAGCAGCTCTCGGCCATCTTCTCTTGCTTTTACTTTATCCTTTTCTTTACTAAGTAAGCAAACTAACTCCTCATTATCATATAACTCTATAAAAGCAGCCTTGATAAGGTATAAGATGTGTGTCTGATATTTTATATCCTTTGCATGAGTATTCACATTATAGCGATAAATATGAGGAGTATGTTGATATCCCTCTAATAAGCTTACTTGCATTAGATAGCTTCCGACTAAATTTAGTAAGCGTAAGCGATAATGGATATCACGTAGGCTTTCAAAATTCAAACGATTCAACATATCAATACAGTCAGGATTTTGGCGTAAAAATATCTCTAAAGTAATGTTATCGTAGAGATTATTCCTAATGCTGGAAGAAAAATCTCTTGCTAACCCTCGTGAAATGTCTTGCAAAGCTGCAGGAGCTATCTCCAGAGCTATTCGAATAGCTTTTACCACAGAGGGTGCTAAGCTACCATCAGTAGGTAATCTACCAGCTTGACGATCAAAAGTATGCCCTATTAATTGAGGAATAAGTGCAGAAATGCCATGGATAGCGTGGCTAGCAGCTGCATTGAGACTGTGATATTTTGAGAAAAAGCCTTGCTTTAGGCAGGTCACTTGAAGGTCAGTGATCAAAGCTGAATTTAGGGAGTGAGCGCATAGCTTAAGAGTAATTTTTTGAAAAAGAGGCGAGCGGGCATTTAAAAGTATATGGCCAGCAAGGGCTATAGCCGCTAAAGCTGCCGTTACCAATCCTTCAATTATGGCCATCGGCGTATTTAATAGATAGCCTGTAGCTACAAAACTTTTACTCAAAACAACGATAATTTTTCCATGCCAGCGTCTACTATTAGCGTGTTGCTGCATGGCTGTGCCCACATAGGTGATTCCGCGACACATCTGATGCGACAAAGGCTTGGGGTGAAGAACGTTTTTATTAGAGGCCTCCGGATACCTCAGTTGTCTTAAAACTAGGTTTATGTCAGCTGCATTGATTGCTTGAAAATTCATAAACCCTCTCCTTATAGACTTTTGTAAGGGCTGCTTTAATAGAATTCACATTAATCCTCTACTTTAAAGAAAAGATAAAGATAAGAAATATGTATGGACTTTTAATCCCATTTGAGGTTTATCTTGCTTAATAAATTGATAGTATTACCCTGCCATTGATGTTTGGGCATACACACCATAAGCAATATTTAAAGCCATTTATATGAAAAAAAATACAAAAAATAAGGAATGGAATCCTTTACATTCCCAATAGATCTGCCTACATTTTAGCCTTTAGCTATAAAAGCCAAAAATAGATTAGCAAATATAATCTGTCTTCTTTAACATCCTTTTTATTCTTATTCATGGAGTGCCAATATGCAAGAAGTTATAAAAACATTTGATATTACATCTTTTGAAAATCCGTTATCTGAAGAAATAAAAAAGGATGCTATTCAAACTTTAGAGCAAGGCAAAGTAGTCTATTTTCCTCATCTAACTTTTAACTTACACGAAGATGAATTACAATTTCTTTCTCCTCAGGTTGTAGCTCCTAAATCAAAGAACATCAGCTATGATGTGATAAGAGATCGATTAGGTGGAACAATTTGTAGAGGAGAGGAAGAGCAGAAGTTAAAAAATATGATGCAGCGCTATGCTCTGCAAAGTCGCCTCTTTATTGAAAAGCTATTTCCCCATTATAAAGGGCATTTAAATCAAGCGCGTACAAGTTTTCGTCCTGCAGAAATAGCAGGAAGATCTAGTTCCTGGCGTAAAGATGATACTCTGCTCCATGTCGATGCTTTTCCTTCTTCACCTGTAAAGGGAAAACGAATCATGCGTTTTTTTTCAAATATTAATCCAGCTCAACAACCTAGGGTTTGGAAATTAGGGGAGCCTTTTTCTGAAGCAGTGCAAAAATTTGGAGTAAAATTAAAAAAGCCGTTCCCTGGGCTAGCCTGGTTGTTAAAAGCAGTAGGTATTACTAAAGACTATCGCACCCTCTATGATCATTATATGATGAGTTTGCATGATTTAATGAAGGGAGATAAAGAGTATCAAAAAAATGCTAAACAGCAAGAAGTGCTGTTTCCACCTGGGAGCAGCTGGATAGTTTATACAGATCAAGCTTCCCATGCGGCTCTTTCGGGCCAATATGTCATGGAGCAAACCTTCTACCTTCCTGTAGAAAGTTTACAGAACCCAGAAACTTCGCCCTTACGTGTATTAGAACGTTTCTATGGACAAGAATTAATTGAAAGCAGCTAAAGTATAAACCTCTGCGCGGGCCTATTAAGTAGGAAAATAAGTAGGCCCCTAACAAGTCAAGGGCCTCTTTTATCATTATTTAACTCGTATGCTTTCTAAATTTTTCAATTTAAAAAATTTTTAAGAAAGCAAGTCGAAAATAAGTGTGCATAAAAAGCTTCAGTCAAACTTATAATGTTAATATGTTAAACTTTTTCTTACTACCTTGTGGGATTTGCAATAAAAAAGCTTAGATAACATCAAAATCTAATCGAAATTATTGGAAAGGAACAATGATAGATTACTGCCTAAATTAAGCTAGAATAAACATTAGCCCCTAGTAATTATGAGAGGAGCCGCAGCCACAGGATGAACGTGCATTGGGATTACTAATTTTAAAACCCGCTCCCTGGAGTCCATCCACATAATCAATTTCTGAACCTAAAAGCCGAGGCACTATAGCTTTTTTTACGTGAATTTCGATGGCATGGGAAACAAATGTCTCATCATCTTCAGCAGCTTTTTCAGAGAAGTCCAATACATATTCAAAACCACTGCAGCCTGCCATTTTCTCTTCGAATCTAATGCCCCAGCCTGGTTTGCCCTCTTCGGCTAAAATCTCTAAGTATTTTTTGGCAGCGCGTTCAGTGATGGTAATGGTAGATAAATCCGCTTCTTCTTGTAAAAGGTTGTTAAGTCTTTCTACTAGCGTACTAATTTGGTCCTCATTCATTCCGTGGCCTAGCATGCCAGCCTCTAGGGTTTCCCAGGTAGCTGCATGACATCCTACGCAATGAAGTCCTGCACGCGTAATTTCTTGCGCTAATTTTTGCGCTTTAAAGGGAAAAAGAGATAAAATTTGCTCAATAGTCATCTGACGATGGATGATGGTATTTTCTTGATTTTGTGTGCTTGTCATGCTCTTAACCTTTTCATTAAAATGATATTTTTACATTGCCTTTTTTGATGCGACACTGACAGGCAAGTCGCTCATCGCAAGTGCCTTCTCCAAGAAAATCTTCTTCTTCTTGTGTAGGGGAGGAGAGATTTTCTTTTCCCTCTTTAACAAGGATAACACAGGTTCCGCATACACCCTCGGTACAGGCGAAAGGCACTCCTGCTTCTTCACAAACTTCAGCAATTGGTGAATCATCAGGCAATTCGATTTCCTCGCCATTATGATCAAATATTAACTTGGCCACTTTTAAAGACTCCGCTATATGATTACAGGAATCATTATAAGCATATATCTAATAAAGAACAATGCCAATTAAATATTCTCGTTTTCTCGTGTAAATGCTCTGTAGACTTTGTTAGTATAAATAATTAAAAATAAACCGCTGAGGATAAAAGGCAAGCTTAAATATTGGCCCATTTGCATTTTTGATTCGTCAATAACAGCACTTTGCGAACTTTTAAAAAATTCTAAAAAAAATCGAGTGGAAAAAAGCAATATAAGAAACAACCCGGTCATAAAGCCAGATTTCTTGCGCACGAGAGCTCTTTGCCAAATTAAAAAGAGGAGAGCAAAGATAATTAGATAAGCAAAGGCTTCATAAAGTTGGACTGGATGACGAGGCAGAGGAAGGCTATGATCGGCAGGATTTCCAAATATTACCGCCCAGGGCGCTTGGGAAGGTGTCCCTAGTATTTCCTGATTGAAAAAATTGCCTACACGAATACAAGCGCCAGCTAAAGCTGCAGGCACGGCTATCATATCTGCAATTGTTAAGAAAGTTAATTTAGGAAATTTTTTACGGATAGATAAGCGGTAAATAGCTAGGGCTAATAAAATGCCAACAGCACCTCCATGGCTGGCTAGACCTCCTTCCCAAACTTTTAAAATATCTATAGGGTAATGCTGATAATAAGGCCAATCATAAAAAAAAACGTGGCCCAAACGAGCGCCAATAATGATACCCGTAACTACGTACCATGTAAGACGATCAGTTAAGGCTAAGGCTATGGGGGATATATCTTTACTATTTTTTTGAGGGCAACAGCGTTCCAACAACATAGTTCGCATAAGATGAAGAACGATGGAATAACTTAATATAAGGCCCAATACAAAAAAAAGGCCATACCAGGCAATCGGCCTGTTAACAAGAGGAAGAGTGAAAATATCTTTAGAGGGATTCCAGTATAGCCAGGCGATTAATAGGTGCATATAAAAAGCCATTAGAAGTCAAAGGCTCCTATGTCAAGGCATAGGAGCCTTTTTGATCGGAGTAGAGGGATTCGAACCCCCGACCTACTGCTCCCAAAGCAGCCGCGCTAGCCAAGCTGCGCTATACTCCGAAGAAAAGACGAATTATAAGCAGGAGGGTCTTTTCCAGCAAGCAATTTCTAAGGGGCTTAGTGATATTTCTACCTAAAAACTCAAAGTAACCGTTGATAGGCAGGTTTAGCTAAAAAAGTTAGTTGGAGAGAATGTAATACAACTTGGGTATCCCCCAAGTTATGCTTGGACCTATTTAAAAGATGTATCTTCTCTAATCTTGAATGCTTGGGAACCTAATTGAGTGGGCCTTCTTAACAACCTCTTGAAGAGAATTTTTTTAATAGACATATTATTTAGATGGTCATAGATCTCTTTAAATTAATGAGACCCTGTGAAAGAGCTTATATGAAATCATTACAGGTAGAAGTCATTGGTTAAGAAACACTTTCTGCTACAGTTATGCTTCAGCTTTTAGGCTCATTAAAATCAATTTTTTTCTGAATGGATTGATAGGCGCTAATAATATCTTTATCATTCATCTCCATGCCTTTTTTTATCAGACGTACACTAGACATCACTGTGGAATGGTCTTTAGAAAAGATATCGCCAATTTTTGTAAAAGGCATTTGCAGGGTCTGCCGACAGAGATACATTGCCAATTGTCGAGGAAAAACACAATCTCGGCTTTGCGCTTTTCCCAAAATATCTTCTGCTTTAATGCCAAATATTTCTGCGATACTTTTAATTATTTTGTCGGGGGTGAGTACATATTGTTTTTCTTCAATCAGTAGATCACTTAAAATCTGTTTAGCGATAGGAACAGTTATACCTACGGTGGAGTGCTTTGCCATTTGCTCATTGAGATGCGAGCGTAAAACTAAAGCTTCTAGAGCACGAATCAGCGCTTTACTACTGCTAGGAAAATTATCTAATAGAAACTCAATAATTTTAGCATGAAGAGGAAAGTTAAAGAATTGGGCTTTCTTACGAATGGCAAGAGCTAATTCTTCTTTGGACAGGGGAAATAAATTAAGGACAACTCCCCATTCAAAGCGGCTAACCAGGCGTGGTTCAATGTAGGTAAGTTCTGCAGGCGAGCAGTTTGCACTTAAGATAATCTGTTTATTATCCAGGTGAAGAGTATTAAAGGTATGAAAAAATTCTTCCTGAGTGGCCCCTTTTTTAGAAAATTCTTGGACCCCATCTATGATGAGGACATCACTATTACGATAAGCTTGACGAAAAATACTCATCTCTCCTACACGAATGGCTGAGACTACATGTTCAGTAAAGGTTTCGGCTCGAGAGTAAAGAACATGAAGCCCTTGACTACGCAGAGCTTGAGCAGTAGCCATCAGTAAATGCGTTTTGCCAGCTCCTGAGCTACCGTGGATAAAAATAGGATTAAATGTACCTAGTTCTTTAGATGGGCCAGAATGAGCCAAGCTAAGTAATAATTTCTCTACTAATATATTTTTTTCTGAAGAAACATAATGTTCAAATGTACAGTAAGGATCTAATTCATCAAAACATAAAGCGAAGGGGGCGTGACTGGATAAAGCTGCACTTTTTAATGAAGAGCTTTTTGCTTTACGAGGTAAGCTGTTTGCAACACTTAAGTGAACTTTTATTTTTTTATTGTTGTTGTTAACAAATTTGGTGAGGATCTTTTGACGCATATGTTCTTCAAACCATAGGGCTTGAAAAGAATCTTTAGCTTCCAGATATAAATTAGCCGCATCAAAACGGATAATTCTTAAGGATTTCAGCCATTTATGGACGGTTTCACTGCCTAGTTCAATTTCCTGTAAGGCGAGAAATTCATTCCATGCGTGCATTTCGATTGTCCCAGCTATGGTTTAATCTCGTGCGAGAGGACTCGCACGATTGTTGAAAAGGGTTAGGCCATCCTTTTTATTTTTTAACAATTTTTTGGCCGACTTCTATAACTTGGGGACGTAAGGCTTTTTTTTGAAGCTGCCTTGAAGTCCACCATTGCTGTAAAATACCTAGTAGCATAGAGGATAGCCAATAAAGATTGAGCCCAGAAGGAAAATTATAAAACATCACGGCAAATACTCCGGTCATGATTGTACTCATCGAGCGTTGCTGCCTTTGCTGCTCTGTCATCTGGCTAGGATCTTTAGGGCCTGTAGTCATATAGCGTTGTTGGATGAACATCACTCCGCCTAAAAGAATAGGAAGTAAGTGAAATTGATTTCCAATAAAAAAGAGAGGGGTATTCCAACTAAATAGCACATCAGGGGCTGTTAAATTATCAATCCATCCCGGAATAAAGCTAGCTCCCCGTAATTCAAAAGTGGATTTCAATAAATCGAACATTCCAATAAGAAATGGCATCTGTATCAGTAAAGGAAAGCAACCTGATATGGGGTTAACTCCTCGCTCTCTATATAAAGACATAATTTCCAGCTGAGCTTTCTTAGGATCTTTTTTATACTTTTCTTGAACAGCCGTTACTTCAGGAGCAATTTGCTGCATACGTAACATGGATTTTGTAGACCATGCATTTAAGGGATACATCATCAGCCGTAATGCTATAGTTAATAAAATAATTGAAAATGCCCATGAGCTTGTGAGGCGATAAAAGAATTTCATCAAAATAAACAAAAACTTAGCAAATGGTTCAGAGATAAAGGCAAACCATCCATGAAAAGTTTGAGAGGCAATGTAGTCAGGATTGTATCCTGTTGTGGAATCACTATACATGGCATCTACTTTTTTCAAAATACTATCAGCGAACGGGCCGCTGAAGATACGGAAGTTCATAGAGCCTCCGTCACTAGCAAGGGGTAGTAGTGCCATGTATCCGGGCATGTTAGCTGCTTTAAAACGATTATACTGCTGGTCCAAATGAACCAAACGTGAAGGGGCTATTGTTCCTGGAACCTGCTGTACTCGGTACCCTGCATCAATTTTAGATAAAGGATCAAGGATTATGCCAAAAAAGCCATTGGAATCCACAATCCAATCTACATACACAGAACTTACCGTGAAGGCATCTTTAGGCAGGTCAATATTTTCTACCGAGGATTTATGGTTACGAGTAATTCTATATTTTAAAGCAGGTGCTGGACTTCCAGATATCCATTCCACCTCAGGAACTCCTGAGGTTAACCATAAGCCGCGACTGTCTCCTTTTATCTCAATTGTTAAGTCAAAAGTATAGGGGGCTGTTTGCTCATCGTTTCTTAAAGTATAAGTTTTCGTTATTTTTCGATGCGATTGGCTAGCCTCAAATACAATTGTATGGCTATCAAATTTTTTCACTTCATAGATAAGCTCTGCAAATTCAGGATATTCTGAAACAATATTAGTGGCATAAAAGCGTGGTGGTAGACGTGTAGGTTTTTTCTGCCCTTTTATTACTAAATCGCGTCTTAAAAGCGGATAATATCCGCCTAATGATCCTTTTTGATGCAAGGCTCCGTCAGGAGTATAATAAGCATGGGCAGGAAAATGAGCATTAGAAGGATGGTTTTTAACCATGTCACGATCATATTCAATTTCTTTTACCACACTGGCCGGATTGTTAGCGCTTTGAAAAGGAAGATTAATTTCTACAATGGAACCCCCAAGGTTAGAAAAAACAAGCTGCTGGTAGGCATTTTCTAACACAAAAAACTTTTCCTCTGCCTTTTGCAGCGAGGGGGACGCTCGTTTAGCTTTAGGCATTGAAATAATATTTTCGGTGCCCATAAATTCATTCATTAACTTAAGACTACCGTTTTCTTGCTCATAAATTCCTACGGGTAGATACCCCGAAGCGGTATTTAATAAAGCAATAGCATTGGAAGGAAGGTAATTTCTGATTTGATTCTCATAGTCTTGCTTCTTCTGCTTTAGCAGGGCTAATTTGACTAGGGGAATAGATAGCTGCCCATCTTTATATTCTCCCCATATGATTTTTGGAGCAGCCATTTTAGGGTTAATCTTTCCACTAGCTTCTACAATTTGTAAATCAAATGAACCAAAATCCGGAAGCTCGCTTACTTGCAATTTAATTCCATTTTCTGCTGCATAAATTACAGGCTGTTCGATAGAGCCTTCTTTAAAAAGAAGTTTAAATGCGCGTGGCTTGCTATCTTCTAAAAGTTTTCTGCTATACACAATTTGAGGAAGGTGTTCGTCCCATGCAAGGGCCATCACCACATTATTAATCTCCACACCCGTAGTGAGAAAATTGGTGGCGTTCTCATCAGCATACAAATTAATTAAGGGGAGGTTGCTAGGGTTTTCGGTCTTCTGGCTAATCTCTTTATCTAACTGTTGCTCGATCTGTAGAGCTTTAGCTTTTTGCTGGGCTGTCCATTCCTTTAGGTTTTCTTGATTTTTCCCCTCGAAGTACCAATTAACAGCAAATAAGGTCAAGGCTAGACACAAAACAAATAGCGCGGTTCGCTTATCCATAAGTAGACTTTTTTGTTGAAGTTTAAAGATAAATTAAGAACATTAGCATACATCTCTCTAATCATGCAATTTAAATTCCCCTAGACGAGCCCTTGTCAGGAGAAGGGAAATGATAAAGTTAAATCCGATATTTATTGGGTGTAAGATTACCCTTGATTTTGTCTCTTAGGCCGTGTATTTTTTATCATGATACCAGACATTCGAAGTAAAAAGAATAGACTACTCTACCCTTGGTGCTCATTCTCATGTTTTTTAATGACCTTATAACGGGCAACTTTTAAGCAGATAGATCATAAAACTTCCAGCTTTTACGGCAGCCAATGAGCCTTAACTGTTAGAGATAGCTGATTGAGTCGATAAGGTTTTAATCCTACTAGACTTTAAAGCTTATAATTTTTTTAAGAAGATGTCTAAAAATCTAAGTAATTGGTGAAATAATTTTCCTTCAAAGATAGGGGATATTTAATGTTTTTTTTAGCCCTACGCTTCTACTACAGAGATAAGTGGATGAAAGAAAGATTATTGAAAACTTTATTATCTCTTCTTCTGGCATGGAGAGCCGAAATTGCAGCTGTGCCAGAAAAGAAATTAGAGGCTTCAAACTGTGAAAGCTCCTTGCCAGTTGAAGCACAACCCTCCCAGGTTTCCCCTAAAGATAGAGGGTTAACACAAAAAAATTGGGCGATTGCTTATTATAAAGATCAGGAGCAAGAAAAATCTTTTAAAGCTTTCCTTGAATCTTTAAAAGAGGTTCCAGCTGTAGAGGCTGTTAACATCTCCCCAGACGAAAAGCTCATTTATGACCAAGCTTTAAAGATTTATTTAGAAGATGCTGGCTATGATCCTGACAAGACAGCCACAAAAATAATATCACAATTTGAACCTTTTTTTATAAAGAATCCTAATTTTTATCATCTAAGCTACTTATTAGCAATGAGTAAAGCAAATTTGGGTTTATACGAACAATTTTTTGAGCTGTTTTACAATGCCTATCTTCACGATCCCCAACATTTTCTCGCTTATAAAGCTAAAGCTGCCCTCTACATTAAACTTTTCGAAAGAGCTAAAACAGAAGAAGAGCGGCAGGCTGCACGTTTACAAATATTAAGCCATGCTAGGAAAGCAGTAGCTATAGAGCCTTACGATACAAGTCTCTATCGGATGATCTTAGGATTTACCCAGAAAGATGCCAAGGTGCAGGCTTTATCGACTTACCTTAACAGCATTATCGAACAAAATATAGTATTATCGCGTATAGACATTCCTTATTATGTTGAGATAGCTCTTGCTTTTCATCAATATGATTTAGCCCAAAGATTGTTAGATAAAGCTAAGCAATGGTATGCTTTTAGTCGTGTAATTAATTTGGCCCAAAAGCTTTTAGATGAAAAGCGTGGTCATTTTCAAAAATAATTAGGAAAGTATGGAACTTAGAACAAAAGAAGCGAAAATATTAGGGGATTATACTGTTATCAAACAGATAGGCCAAGGATCGCTAGGGAATGTTTATTTAGCCGAGCATCGCTTTATGAAAAAGCATTATATCCTAAAAGTTCTTCCGGAAGAGCTGAGTGCCGATAGAGCTTTTATTCAGCGTTTTGAAGAAGATGTAGCTAATTTATCCGCTCTAGATCATCCGCATATAGTTAAAATTCATAATGTTTCCTACTCGCATGGACAATACTTTTTAGTTACCGATTGCGTAGTAGATGAATTGGGCGAAACAACCAATTTAATGCAATATATGGTGGGCCGGGGCAAACGACTAGAGGAAGAAGAATTATTTCGTCTGCTCAGACAGATTGCTGAAGCATTGGATTATGCGCATGGAAAAAAACTTGTGCATCGCGGTCTTAAGCTTAATAATATTTTGGTAAGTAATAGACTAGGGGCACAAATTGACCTTTATCTTTCGGATTTCGGCCTTTCGCGTATTGTCGGTGTAGGTTCTGTCTTAACACGCATATATAAGAATGTAGCCGAATCTTTAGGTATCGGATCTGCCGTAAATCCTATTAAAGCAGGTCAGGAACGGTACGTAAGCTCGGTGGAAAATTCAAAGTTAATTCCCTTGCACGCTTCTTTCTTACAGACTTACTTTTTTTTAGCTCCTGAGCAAAAACGCTTGGATACATCCAAAATAGTAGATGTGCAAGTGGATTGTTATGCTTTTGGAGTGCTGGCGTATTATTTATTGATGAATGAGTTTCCAGAAGGCATTTTTGAAATGCCTTCCGAGCGTTCGGACTTGCGGTGGAACTGGGATAAATTAATATCAAGCTGTCTACAAAACGATCCTGTTAAGCGTCCAGAATTGCTTGTGTACGAACTTGATAAAATACAAGCTTCTCCTGCTAAAGCTCTTTCTGTTGAGGGTTTAGCAGAGGAGGGTTTAGCAGAGGTTTATATACTTGATCAACCTGCATTAAAAGAGGCAGAAAGGGCTACCCAAAAAGTAATTAAGCATGACGAAAAGCAAGCGGCTACATTAAGGCCTATCCTTCGTACCGCCCAATTAGAAAGGCCTCAAACAGATCCGGATCCTGCTGCTGTCTTTCAGATTGATACCAGCGTAAAATCTTACCGCCCCGAATATAAAGAAGTAAAAAATATTCAACCTCTTTTAACGGATATGGTCATTGTATCAGGAGGGAGTTTTTATCGCGGTAGTAATGATGGAAACCGCGATGAGGTACCTCGCCATCAAGTAATTTTAGCTGGTTTTGCTATCGATATCCATCCGGTAACTAACGAGCAGTTTGTCCGCTTTTTAGAGGTCATGGGTGGAGAAAAAGATAGCAATCATCAAGATATTATCCGTATGCGGGATTCAAGAATCAAACGTAG
This sequence comes from Neochlamydia sp. EPS4, assembly GCF_000813665.1. Lineage (NCBI taxonomy): Bacteria > Pseudomonadati > Chlamydiota > Chlamydiia > Parachlamydiales > Parachlamydiaceae > Neochlamydia > Neochlamydia sp. EPS4. The sequence continues at coordinate 25,356 of NZ_JSDQ01000063.1, forward strand.
TGGCGGTAAATTAAGTATTGAATCGGGATATGCTAAACATCCAGTCGTAGGGGTAACCTGGTATGGGGCTGTAGCTTATGCCAAGTGGATAGGAAAACGCCTTCCTACAGAAGCAGAATGGGAAATTGCAGCACGAGGGGGACAAGAAAATTCTCTTTATCCTACAGGTGAAGAGATTGAAAAATCTCAAGCTAACTTTTTCAGTTCGGATACTACTGCGGTGATGAGTTATATTCCTAATGGGTATGGCCTCTATGACATGGTAGGAAACGTCTATGAATGGTGCCAAGATTGGTACGGTTATAATTACTATGAGATATCCATTCAAGAGCCGGAAAATCCTAAAGGGCCTTTACAAGGTGTTTACCGGGTCTTAAGGGGAGGCTGTTGGAAAAGTCTAAAAGAAGACTTACGGTGCTCAAGGCGGCATCGGAACAATCCAGGTACCGTGAATGGAACCTATGGCTTCCGTTGTGCTGCCGATGTTCAATGAAGGATATCTGTGATTACTATATTATTTGTGTGCCTAGGTGATATTTGTCGCTCGCCAGCTGCTGAAGGAATCTTACGTCACCTCATTAATCAAGAGGTTGCTTTAAAAAATGTAAAAGTGCAAAGCCGTGGATTAGGCTCATGGCATGTAGGGCAACTTCCTGATGCATGTATGAGGCAGGCCGCTTCCCAAGCGCGGCCATTTATCTAACTTCTCCTGCACAAGCCTTTCATCCAAAGTTTTTAGAAGCTTTTGATTACATTTTTGCTGCAGATCAGGACATTCTGCATCATTTATACTTGCACGCTAAAACAGTAAAGCAAAAGGCAAAGATTCATTTATTGACCGCATTTAGTCAAATTTATCATCATCAAACCATTCCTGATCCTTTTTATAAGGGAGAGACAGCGTTTGATGAGGAGTTGGATATGATCGAAGAGGCTTGTAAAGGATTTATCGAACATTTAAAAACTCGAAATAAACATGCAAAAGCATCCGCCTAATGTTTAATCAACCTCTTTTTTTAAGTTTTTTTTAGGTAGATGTACGCCTTAGATTGAATGGATTGACTAGGGAAATAGCCTTTACTCAATATCAAATTTGTGATAAAATAAACTCCTTTCCAATGCTAGCCTTATAGGAATAAAAGTTTATGAAATTACTGTTATCTAAGCCTCGGGGATTTTGCGCAGGCGTGGAACGGGCTATTGAGACAGTAGAAAAAGCTCTTTCTTTATGGGGTCGCCCTATTTATGTGAAGCACGAAATAGTTCATAATAAACATGTGGTAGAAAGTTTGAAAGCTAAAGGCGCCATCTTCATAGAAGAGGTAGATGAGGTTCCTATGGGTGCGCGCCTCATTTATTCAGCGCATGGCGTATCACCAGCTGTACGCGCCGCGGCCCAAAAACGCAATTTAATTGAAATTGATGCCACCTGTGGTTTAGTCACTAGAGTTCATTCAGCTGTTAAGCGCTTTGCTAATTTAGGATATCAGATCATATTAATTGGTCATCGCCATCATGTAGAGATTATTGGAACCGCTGGAGAAGCTCCTGATGTAACAACTATTGTGGAATCGGTGGAAGATGTAGAAAATCTTACTTTTCAAAGTAGTGATAAGCTTTTTTACATTACCCAAACCACTTTAAGCTTGGATGATGTGGGAGAAATTACACAAGCTTTGATAGCCAAATATTCTCATATTGTTACTTTGCCTAGTTCTTCTATTTGTTATGCTACTACAAATAGACAGCTTGCATTGCGTGAGATTACCGATGCTACTGATTTAGTTTTAGTAGTCGGTGATCCACAAAGCTCTAACTCTAACCGTTTACGTGAGTTAGCAGCTAATAAAGGAATTGCTTCTTATTTAATCAACGATGATAGCGAAATTGATCCCCAGTGGATAAAAGATGTAAAAATTATAGGCCTTACAGCAGGTGCCTCTACCCCTGAGGGAATCGTGCAAGATTGTATTAAGAAACTTATTACTTTAGGGGTTAAAGAGGTTGAAGATGTAGTATTTACTACCGAAGATGTTGTTTTTCAACTTCCAAAGCCTATCGTTAATGCGCGTTTTGGAGCTTAATATGCATGCTAATGGATAGATAGCTAAAAGCTAGTTTGCAAAAATGCTCATATTTATTCTAACTTTTAACCTCCTAAATCTTTTTTATTAATTCTGATCATTTAGGGAAGGTAAATGAATAATTTACTTTAGCATTACCTGTAGGCTAGGTAGAGAAAAACAAAGCATAAAAACCCTTGATAAGACGAGACCTTTTATGTTAAAAAACTTACTTTTTTAAAGGAATTAAACGGTGCAAAAAGCAATTCGAAGAACTCCTAAGAATTATGATGGCACTGCAATTACCACACACAAAATTTCGGATGTGCTTTCTCAGCTCGTTTTTCAAATTCGCGAGAATTATCGCCATCGTCCAGATCTTGTGTTAGCAGCATGGCCTGAAGTCATTGGAGCTAAGCTAGCATCTATGACACAAGCCATGTCTTTTATTGATGGCATTCTGCATGTTAAAGTAAAAAATTCTACTTTACACAGTCTTTTAAGCCAAAATGATAAAAATCGAATTATAGCTAGTTTAAAAACCAAGTTCCCTCATATTCATCTCAAGAACATCGTTTTTCGGATTGGATGATAAATATTATAGGATGTATGCATGACTAACGATACGTTAAGTTCAGAAGGTGCTAAGCAAGTAACTAAAGAGTACGATGCTAGTTCTATCACAGTCTTAGAAGGGTTGCAAGCTGTTAGAGAGCGCCCTGGTATGTACGTAGGCGACACCTCTTCTAATGGCTTGCATCAGCTGGTGTATGAAGCCGTAGATAACTGTATTGATGAAGCTATGGCAGGCTATTGCACCGCCATTTGCGTGACCCTTCATAAAGATGGCTCTGCGACTATTGAAGATAATGGCCGGGGTATTCCTGTAGAAAAGCATGAAAAAGAATCGATCAAGCAGGGTCGTGATGTTTCAGCTATAGAAGTGGTGATGACTATTTTACATGCTGGCGGTAAATTTGATAAAAACACTTACAAAGTCTCGGGTGGCTTACATGGAGTAGGCGTTTCTTGTGTCTGTGCCCTTTCTAAAAAGATGGTTGTCCAGGTTTATAAAAATAACCAAACTCATGAAATTGAATTTTCTCAAGGGCATGTGGTAAGACCTATAGAACAAATAGGTGAGACAACGAAGCGGGGAACTAAAATAACATTTTGGCCGGATGATACTATTTTATCAGTCGTAGAATTCGACTATGATATTCTAGCCAAACGTTTAAGAGAGCTAGCGTTTCTCAATAAAGGGATCAATATTTATTTTCATGATGAAAGAAATGAAGATAAAGATGATGTGCATTTCTGTTATAGTGGAGGTCTTTCTTCCTTTGTATCTTATCTAAATGAAAACAAAAATGTCCTTTTTCCTGAGCCCTTATATTTTTCTGGATCTAGGCCCGGTGATGATGCTCCCATTGAATTTGAAGTAGCGATGCAATGGAACGATACTTATACCGAGTCTATCTTTTCTTATGTCAATAATATTGCTACACGACATGGAGGAACTCATCTTACTGGCTATTCAACGGCTCTTACAAGGGTATTAAATAGCTATATTAAAAGCCATAATCTCCTAAAATCAGATAAAATATCGATTAGCGGTGAAGATATGCGAGAAGGCTTAACAGCTGTTATTTCTGTTAAAGTTGCCAATCCCCAATTTGAAGGCCAGACAAAGCAGCGTCTAGGTAATAGCGACGTAGGCTCCGTCGTCCAACAAATTGTTGGTGAAGAGTTAGCTATCTACCTTGACGAGCATCCCGCAATCGCCAAAACTATTTCGGATAAAGCTATTCTTGCTGCGCAAGCTCGGGAAGCTGCTCGTAAAGCACGTGAATTGACTTTGCGTAAATCTGCTTTAGACAGTGGACGCTTACCTGGAAAGCTTACCGACTGTCAAGAAAAAGATCCTAAGCTATGCGAAATTTATATTGTGGAAGGTGATTCAGCAGGAGGTTCAGCTAAAAATGGTAGGGACAGACGTTTCCAGGCTATCTTGCCTATTCGCGGAAAGATTCTTAATGTAGAAAAAGCTCGTTTGGAAAAAGTTCTTCAGAATACTGAAGTAGGAACAATTATTTCTGCTTTAGGATGTGGCATTGGCCTTGATGGTTTTCACTTGGAAAAACTGCGTTATCATAAAATTATTATCATGACGGATGCTGATGTGGATGGCTCGCATATCCGTACTTTACTTCTCACCTTCTTTTATCGTCACATGCCTGCTTTAGTAGAGAATAACTTTATTTACATTGCTCAACCTCCTCTATATAGGGTTTCTAGGAAAAAGACTAGCCGCTATATTCACTCCGAAAAAGAGATGGATGAATACTTGTTAGAATTGGGGATTAGCGACGTGAAAATGAAGCTTCCCAAAGATCAAGAGCCTATGTCTATTCTCCAGATGAAAGATTTACTTCAGCTAATGGTAGAGTTAGAATCCTTTGTTTTACGCATGGAGCGTAAAGGAATCACTTTCCGAGAATTTCTGCATGCAAAAAATCCTCAAGGGATGCTGCCTCGTTTTCAGGTTACGCTGCCTGATGGTGTACACTTTGCTTATTCATTAGATGAATTTGAAGAGCTTAAAGAGCGTAACGAGCGCTTGCAAAAAGCTCAGCATGAACAAACCTTAGCCTCTATCCCTGAAGAAGAAATTACTCCGGAAATGAGAATTTTTAGACCTACTCGTCTAAATTTTATGGAATTATATGAAGAGGAGCACCTTGAACAGCTAAATAATAAGCTGGCAAACTTTGGGTATGACTTGACTTATTATCTTGTGGCTAGTGGAACGATTATGGAAATTAAGGAAGATAACCATACCCATAATTTTTATACCCTTCATGAAATTCTTGATTTCCTAAGGGTAAATGGCCGCAAAGGCATTGAAATCCAACGTTATAAAGGCTTAGGTGAAATGAATGCAGACCAGCTTTGGGAGACTACAATGGATCCAGTTAAAAGATCATTGCTGCGTGTGACCCTTCCTGATGTGATAGCTGCTGATCATATGTTTACCATGCTGATGGGTGAAGAAGTGCCTCCACGGCGAGCTTTCATTGAACAGCATGCACTTTCTGTAAAAAACTTAGATATATAAGCTAACAAATCGTCAACTTTAAGGTAAATATGTCGTATACGAAAAATGAGGTGATTATCCCTCGTAATGTCGAAGATGAAATGAAAGACAGCTATTTGCGTTATTCGATGTCTGTGATTATTTCACGCGCATTACCAGATGTTCGCGATGGATTAAAGCCTTCTCAGCGCCGTATTCTTTATGCGATGCGGCAGCTAAACTTGTCGCCGGGAGCCAAACATCGTAAATGCGCAAAAATATCCGGGGATACTTCAGGGGACTATCATCCTCATGGTGAAATGGTCATCTACCCCACTTTAGTGCGTATGGCGCAAGGCTGGGTGATGCGCTACACTTTAATTGATGGCCAAGGGAACTTTGGTTCGATTGATGGCGATCCTCCTGCTGCCATGCGTTATACAGAAGCACGGCTCACTCATGCTTCTATGCAATTAATGGAAGATTTGGATAAAGATACGGTAGATCATGTTCCTAACTATGATGAGACCAAGAAAGAACCGGTCGTTTTTCCTGCTAAATTTCCTAACTTGCTCTGTAATGGTTCTTCAGGAATTGCCGTGGGTATGGCCACTAACATACCCCCCCATAATCTTAGCGAGTTAATTACAGCAACTTTACTCGTGCTAGACCAACCGATGACTTCTATCGAAGAAATCATGCAAATAATGCCCGGGCCCGATTTTCCTACAGGGGGAATTATTTGTGGATATCGGGGAGTGAAAGAAGCTTTTCATACAGGCCATGGTAAAATCATTTTACGGGGTGTCATCCGTGTAGAAGAAATGGAAGATAACCCGGACCGCCAGCGCTTAGTCATCGATGAAATTCCTTATAATCTTAATAAATCCCGTTTGATTGAACAGATTGCAGACCTGATCAATAGTAAGACTTTAGCAGGAGTATCTGATTTACGTGATGAATCCGATAAAGATGGAATGCGGATTGTGCTAGAGCTGAAACGAAATGAAGTTCCTGATGTGACTATCAATCAGCTTTATAAATTCAGCGATATGGAAACTACTTTTGGATGCCACATGTTGGCCTTGGATAAAGGTCTACCGCGCATTATGAATGTAAAAAATATCATTAGCGCCTGGATTGAGCATCGCATAGAAGTTATCCGCCGTCGTACCCGATTTGAATTGGCTAAGGCTGAAGCACGCGCTCATATCTTGGAAGGTTATTTAAAAGCTATTGATCATTTGGATGAAGTGGTTAGATTGATCCGTGCTAGCAATAACCGCGAAGAGGCTAAACAATCTTTAATTGAGAGATTTGCCTTTTCCGATAAGCAAGCGATCGCAATTTTGGATTTACGTTTATATCAACTGACGGCTTTAGAGCATGACAAAATTAATGAAGAGTATCAGGGTTTACTAGAGAAAATAAACTATTTTAAAGCTGTGCTTGCAAGCGAACTCATGGTCCGTCAAATTATTAAAGATGAACTGAACGAAATTCAAGAAAAGCATAAGTCTCCCCGTAAAACTCAGATCATCGCAGCCGAAAGCGAGATGAACATGGAAGATCTGATTGCTAATGAGCCTGTGATCATCACTATTTCGGAAGATGACTACATCAAACGTATGCCTATGGATACTTTCCGTGAACAAAGGAGAGGGGGCCAAGGGGTTGCAGGTATGCAGATGAAGCGGGAGGACGATACCATTAAAGGCTTGTATGTTGCCACCATGCACGACTACCTATTGATTTTTACAAATCTAGGGCGTTGCTATTGGATAAAAGTTTGGCAGATACCAGAATCGAGTCGTAAATCTAAAGGTAAACCGCTCGTTAACTTGCTAGAAGATATTCAACCTAATGAAAAGATTGCCACCATCATGCGTGTTTCTTCTTTTGATGAGCAAGCCTGCATATTGATGGCTACACGTAAAGGCGTGGTTAAAAAATCTGAGCTTAGCCACTTCAGCAATCCACGTCGTAAAGGTATATGGGCGTTAGATGTGGATGAAGGTGACGAGGTGGTAGCAGCACGCTTAGTAAAAGAAGAGTATCAAGTGATGATATTTACCCATAGGGGTATGGCAGTTCGCTTTGCTGAGGATAAGGTTAGGCCCATGGGTCGCATGGCTCGAGGGGTAAAAGGAGTTAGCCTAAGAGAAGAGAATGATTATGTCGTCAGCTGTGAAGTAGTAAAGGGGGATGAAACCATTCTGGTCGTTTGTGAGAATGGCTTTGGCAAGCGCTCCCTCGTAGAAGACTTTAGGCAAACTAATCGTGGCGGCGTGGGAGTACGTTCAATTGTGACTAGCGAGCGGAACGGAAATGTAGTAGGCGCTCTTTGCGTAGCGGATACGGATGGGATGGTCATGATGACAGCAAGTGGGCAAGCTATCCGTATTAGTATGCGTGAATTACGCGTGCTTGGACGTAATACGCAAGGAGTTAGACTAGCCAACTTACGTGATAATGATTATCTTGTTGCTATTCAGAAAGTGAAAAGTGCAGAAGAAAGTATAGAAGATGCTAGCGTAGGGGCAGCCATAGAAGAAGAAAGTCTTGATGGGGTAGCAACAGGAACAGAAATTGATTTAGAAGGCCCTACTCATATTGATACAGAAACTTAGGAAGAAAATAATAGCCTATGACATTATTCATCACAATAGAAGGCGGCGAAGGAGCCGGTAAAACAACTCTTATAGAGAAGTTAGCTGCCGTTTTAACCTCATTTGGGTACGCTGTAGTGAAAACTCGGGAGCCGGGTGGTTCTCGATTAAGCACTCATATTAGAGAATGGCTTCTTAATAGAAATGCTGATCTGCCGATTGGTTATAAAGCTGAATTGCTGCTGTTTTTAGCAGCGCGTGCCCAACACTTAGAAGAATTAATTAGGCCTGCTCTTGAAAAAGGAAAAGTGGTGCTGTGCGATCGTTTTAATGATTCTACAATTGTTTATCAAGGCATAGGCCGTGGCTTAGGAATGGACTATGTTAAGCAAATCTGTGAGTGTGTGAGTGAAAATTTAAATCCAGACCTTACTTTATTTTTAGATGTCGATCCGCAAATTGGTCTTATGCGCACGCGAAAAGCCTCCAAAGAAAATGCAGGACGAGGGGAAGTAGACCGCATTGAAGCGGAGCGTTTAGATTTCCATAAGCGTGTGCGTCAAGGATTTTTAAGTTTAGCAAGGCAATCTCCTGAGCGCATTCGGGTCATTGACGCTAATCAAGCCGAAGATGCTGTCTTTCGCCAGGCTAAGCAGTGGCTGGAAGAAAAAGTCATCCATTGAAAAACTATAAATTAAATTGATAAATAATAGTTTAATTATCTTCCTTCTTAATACGAGGGTTGTAAGGTAACCTGGGTTATGACGAGCAATATGAGAGAAGTTTTTGACCACATCCTAGGCAATGAGCAGGTGAAAGATTATCTAGTGAATATGGTTCAAAAGCAAGCTATTGGGCATTCTTTATTGTTTGCAGGACCTGAAGGAGCTTGCAAGGATCAATTTGCCTTTTCCTTAGCAAAATTGCTAATGGGAGAAAATTCTTATTCAAAAATTGATAGAAATGTCCACCCGGACGTTCATATCTACCGTCCTGAAGGTAAAATAGGGATGCATAGTATTGCTTCTATGCGTCAATTTTGTGAGGAGGTCTACTTGCCTCCTTATGAAAGCCCTTGGAAAATTTTTATACTTTATGATGCCGAAAGGATGTTAAATTATAGTGCCAATGCATTACTTAAAACCTTTGAGGAACCAGCTTTAAATAGCCTTATTATCTTACTTTCTAGTCATGCGCATGCTCTTCTACCTACTATTTTGTCGCGATGCCGTACGATTCGTTTTCAATCTCCCAATAAAAATGCTGCTCCACGGATAAAAGATCCTAGCCGTAACCAAATTTTGTCATTATTGGCTGAAGGCAAAATGACTACCTATACCAAACTTTCCTCTTATGCTTCTCAAATTGCCCATCAAATTGAAGAAATTCAAAAAGCAGAAGAAAAAGCTGGGACAACTGAAATTCAAAAGATACAGGCCGATCAAATGAACGCCTATCAGAAGAATTTAGTTGAGAAAGAGACAGAAGGTGCAATAGCTATGCAGGTAAATCAGCAGGCTACAGCATTATTAAAAAACATTTTATCTTGGTATCGAGATTTACATTTGCTAGATGTGGGAGGACGCTTAGAATTACTGGAAAACCCTGACTTTCATAAACACCTCATACAAGCTTATCAACGCGGCGAAATTCTACCATTAGAGTTTGTTGAGGAAAAAATTAAGAACGTTCAAAAAAGCCTGGAAAGATCAACTTCTTTAAGCTATTGCTTAGAAAGGCTCTTTCTAGAGCTTCAGCTGCTTTAAATATAGCTCGTGTTTGATAGATGCAAAAGATTTGTTGCTTTCCCTCGAAAGAAATTCTCCCTTTCAAGTTGGATTGAAAAATTCCGAAAGAGTTTTAAGATAAAAAAGAGCTCCTTTCGTTAGTTCCTGTAGAGAAAACAGAATTTCTAACTGAAATGAAGCTCTTTAAAGATCTTATTTAAAAGTCGGGTATATTAGCTGGCGTAAGCTTAAAGAGGGGGATATGCTCCTCTCTTGTTTCCTTGTGCTTCAGCTGCCATGACTAAAAAAGCTCCTTAAATTTATATTCCCTAACAATTCTTTTAATGAACTCTTCTAATTCTGCCGGCCGCTTTCCTCCTAAATAATCCAGATATTCTTGGTAATCCTTATGAATAAAAGACCATCCCTCATTTCTTTGAATTAGACATTCTTTATAAAATCTTTCCTTGCTATTAACTGGTTCAAAAAAATCTCTAAAACTATTTTGAATATCGTTTCTTTCCTGTTCATTAATACCAACATAATTTTCAGGTGGCCAAGGAATAAAAGTCCTGTTACGACTTCCCATTTTCAAGGCTAGTTGAATAGAATAGTTCAAATACTCTTGAGGGGATATATAATGCCCTCCCGCTGTTTTGACACTTGATCGATAAGCTGTTACACAAGCAAAAACATCGAATAATTCCTTCAAAATAACAAATTTTTTTTGTCCATGAAATATTTTTTCCAATTCTAGGCCGGGGTGTTCACTTAAGTATCTTTTTACAATAATAGGAAGAACTTCGACCGTAATTTTTAGATGAAAAGGATTGGTAATAACTTTTCCTAAAGAAGAGTTTTTTATTTCTTGAAAGTTATTCAAATATTCTTGTTCGGTCCAAAGAAGGGTTTTATCTTTTTGGCGCTCTGCCACAAATCTTTTTAGATAGGCTACAATTTGGGCTTCGTCAAAGGGAGTAAGACGGAGCCTTTGCAAGTCTTCACCTTGGGGTTTAAAGCATCTTTTCTTTGCTGTTCCTGTTTTACTGACAAAGATAACCTTGGAAATTTCTTTGTCTTTAAATCCATTCGTCACATAAATATTAATTTTTTTAGGGTCTTCAAATCGACGAGAAAATCTGTCAAAGTTAATTTCATCATAAGCATCGCAAATCAATAAAATTTTGCGCTCCCTTAATTGATTGGCTTGACCTCGATCCACTCCATAAAAATCCAGAGTATGTTCCAGAGCTTTATGAATAGGATCCTTTAACTTGGGGAGGTAGGTATAAAGAGGAAAATAACTTTCATGAGAATAGTTCTTTAAAAGCTGATCCGCTAGCATTTTCATAGCAAGTGTTTTCCCTGCCCCACCCTCCCCTTCAAGATGAAGAGCATAAGTACTCTCACTTTTAAAAAACCCTTTTAATTCCTCTGCCAGGGGTAGCGGGTTAGAAAATTGCCGTTCGGGATCGCTAGCTTTAGAAGAAATATAATAGGCTCTTTCTTTCTTAAGTTGGTCATCTTTTCTTAATTTTTCTGCAATGCGTTGCATAGTTTCAAAAAGAGGAACTTTTTTAATAGCTTCAGTGAAAAGAGCGGTTAGTGGAGCAGACTCAAAAGAAGTGATTTGACTTTTATCCATTGACAAAGCGTTTACAACTCCCTTAGCAAGCTCTCTAATCTCTTGCTGCGGATGAGTAGTGCAAGTTAATAAATAACGTTTAGTAATTTCTTGAAGTTGTGTTCTATTCCTCTCTTTCTTTAAGCTAAATGCCTCCTGGGGATTATAATTTTTCTGCGTGTCATTGGCTTGGTAAATTTGTTTAAAAAGCTGAACAGCTACTTTTTTTAACTCAAGGTCGTCTAAAGAAGCAGAAGGGGGAAAATGAAGTACTTCCCAAAGCAGATTTACAAACCCCATTAGGAAAAAGGGATGATGGAGCGTCTCTTTTTTTTGAATTTCAACATCTGTACTTAAGGCGTTAATGGCTTTGACAAAGATATGGGGATATTCAAAAAGCGTATAGCGCACTTTAAAGAGCACATTAAACCAATCCTCAGGAAACCACTTTTCTTTAACTTTTTTTACAATTCCAGGTCCCTGAAAGGCGAAAGCCTTTTGAAAATCCGCTGGAGCATCGAAAGCCGAGGCAATATGCCAAGGTTCAAATAGGTCAACCGCATCTGCTATCTTTGCTACCGCTCTTAGGAAGTAAAAGGTACGAGCGCCCACATCTTTAATAATGTCTCCAGTAGTTCGGTCATCCGATATTTTGAGAAAAGAGTTTTCCCCATACCTGGCAAGGTAAGCCACCTCTAAGTCTTCATCTTTTGTAAATTGGCTAATCGCCTCATAGGCCTTTATATATATTTCTTTGTCGACGCCTTCTACCTCCTTGATTAACATAGCTTCAATTAGTGCAATGATTACCCTGAGGTGTTGCTTGATTAAGGAATTTTCTTTAGGTCGAGCAGTCGGCTTGAGATTATCTGTTAAAATTCTCAGCATATTCACAAGGTGCTTAGACTCAAGCTTATTTAAAAATTCTGCTGACATAGAAGAAAACTGACTAGGTTGGCGAGGAGAGATTTCTAAATTATCCTGGTAGATAAATTTTTGAAAATGAACCAAAATGTCTGTCAATGCTTGTAAAATATTCTTATCTATGAGAGGGTTGTCCACAAAATGCGCGGTCAAACTTTGGAGGATGCGAAATTGATCGTCCTCCTCCAACTTATCAAATAGTTTGATAACTTCCTTAATCGCCTCTGCTGAAGGCTGCTGAAGCTGGGTAAAGCTATCCACCATCTTCTTAACAATCTCGTCAATTAAAGGATCTTTAGAGCCTTCGCCAGCCAGATAATTAGTCAGGTCTTGAGTATTGCGGATAGAAAACAAAGGCTCAGCTCGGGGAAGTATTTGAGAAGAAGAAATAGATAAAGACGAAGCGGCTTGCTGGAATTCCCCCGAGGCGGGAGCTACTTGTTGTGTAAACGGGGCTAAAGTAGTCAACCGTAAGCAGGGTCCTTTTGCTTCTTGAGCTAAGTTAACTTGATATTTAGAGTTAAAATTAGGTAAAACATTGTTACGGATATCTTTATATCGATAGTCCTTAAGAGGTCCTAAGTTGAGGCTAACTTGCACCGGATTTCCCTGTTCATCTTTAATATAAGCTGCGCTATTTTCCAGGTTGTCAGGGCATAGCTTTAAATAGTATTCTTTTCCCTGGTGGGTCGTGCCTTTAATTCCTATTTCTACCTTAACGGGATATTGTCGATCATAGCTTTCAGCTTCTAAATTTAACTGTTCAATGCTCTTTTCTTTAGATACTTTTATCGCAGGATGCTGTCGAATCATCAATTCGGAAATTTGCTTTAAAGTAAATTCTTTAGGAAAATTTATATACTTAACATTCCAATAGTGAGTATGGTGCTTTATCAAATTTGAATCTTTATGTTTAACGCTCGCTATTGCATCTTTTTTATCAGGATGTATGCTTACATCGTAGATATATTTTGGTTTATTCGAAATCTGACCAATTAGGCGAAAAATTACTTTAGCAATAGCTTCTCCTTTTGTTGGCGGTAGATGGGTAGTTATGGTGGTAAAAGTTGTAGACTGTGGGGTGAAAATTGTAGGACTTGTGCTTGTCATAGCTTCCTCCTCATGGTTTGAAAACTAAAATTGCATCCATCTTGATTGATGGCCTGCTATTTTGCTTTTTTGGATTTAAAGAACAACCTTTGCTCCTCCATTCTTTATAATTATTTTAAATTATGCAATATTTTTTTGCTTTAAACAGCTAAAGCTCTTTAAATTTAGCTATAATCTCGCATGAAAATTTATCTTCATATAAGTGACAGGCTTTTTAAGAGTGGTTTTATACCAGGCATGCTCCTATCTCTTGCCTGGTTCTATTAATTTTTTTTACTAGGGCTAGTCTTAACCCACTCTTAGCTATCTGTTGCCGGCTCTAAGAGAAAAACTCGTCCTACCTTAAAGTAAAAATCTTTATTAGAGTTTAGGTAGATTTGTTAATTAGCTGCCTACTTATTATTTAAGCCATACTTGCCTTAATCAGGTCTGCGGAGTAGTGGAAAGGGGATGGCTTACCCTCATGCTTGCAACTTTCTCTTATAGCTCCCCAACCCTCCACTTTTAAGGAAAGGATTTTACTACCTTCTCCCGCTGCCATCACTTCTTAAATCCTTGGAAAGTTTCAACTATCAGTTAGTTGTAACCATAGCATCGAATATGAAAACTTCTTTAGACATTAGCTAATTAAGGTTTTTTTTATAATGTTGAGATTAATTATTTTTTCGCTTTTTAGCCATTTGCTTTTATTGTAGGAGGGAGGCCTTATGGGTTTCTAGCTTTTTATACTGCTAAAAGCCCTCCAAAGAATGAAAGGAATTCAATGACGTCTGATAGCATAAATGGTTATGAATAAAAAAGTTCAGCAGATTTGCGTTTGACAAAATTTGTGAAAAGGTAAAATATATAATATAACTCTCACCAATCTGAATGAGGAGGAAGATAAAGACAAAAAAGTTTGTTAATTTTTTAAAATATTCTAGTAACCTGGCCTTTTAACTTGACGTTTTTTGTTAGGAGATAGTTATATGTGTATTTCAACAAATAAAGCTCATAACATTTATCCAGCCCTTAATCCTGAAGCACAAGGCTCTTATCATTTTATATTTCCCGCATTCAAAGAAATAGCGGAAAGCGAGTATCCATGCATTAAATTGGCGCCTTACGCAGAAATTAGCTCAAAAATATTCGCAAAATTGGGCGCACAAGATCAAGGCCAAGCTAAGCTGGTTTGTAAGGAATGGAAGCAGCTTATTCAAGAAAAAGATGACATGTTTATACAAAAAATTTCTAATAACGGCCAATTAATGAACTCCCTGAGAGTCCATCTTTTTGCAGCAGATTATTTACAACAAGCTTCCGGGTTATTAGAAATCCAGCATAAGCTTCTAAAGATTGTTAAGCTTTCTAAAGATTGCTCAAAGGTGAGCTTTGCCGCAGCCAATGCCATGATGATTTTAAAAAAAACAGGCTTCTCTTTTATAAATCAGAAACTTGAAAGAATCCAGATTCCGCACGCAAGGCTTTCGCATGCGATTTTTGATGGAGCCGACTTATCGAAGGCTAATTTAAGCTATGCAAGTCTGAGAGATTGCTCATTGGCAAAGGCCAGCTTATCGGAGGCTAATTTAAGCCATGCGGAGCTGAAGGATTGTTCACTGAGGAATGCCATTTTGGATGGCGCTAATCTTGAAGCTATCAAGTTTGGACATCGGCCTTATTTACAGCATCATCGTCCTGTGCTTGCGGCAGCTCTCTCTTCTGATGGAAGGCTCTTAGTGTCTAATGATGCGGAAAATCTTTATGTTTGGGATCTAATAACTTTTCATAAAATGTCAAGCCCAATACCTGAAGGTGAGGTAAGTAAACCAAAACCAAGGGCCTCTCTTGGCTCATCAGCTTCTCCCCCTATTCCACGCATCTTTTTGCTCTTCTCTCCAGATGGAAAATTTCTTTTTAGAGCTTATGGCCAAGGAAAAATCGAGATATGGGAGACTAAGTCTTTAAAAATAGTAGAGAGTGGGCAATTAAATTTGGAAAACGTTGACTCTTTTTCCTTATTTGCACTTACAAAAGACGGCTTAATCCTTACTGGAACACGATTAAAAAGTAGGAGTAAAAATATAGAGGCTGACCCAAAGGCAATTTGCCTTTGGAGAATAGACTCAAATAAGGAAAACTTTCCTCAGCTTAAGCGAGTAAAAGATATACTAATAAAAGATACTAAGATGGAAAGAGAGGTTCTAGTAGGGGAGGCGGGAAATGATATTATCTTTTCTCCTGAGGAATCTGTTGTGGCAGTTAAAATTTATCAGAGTAAATGCATAAAATTTTATTCACTTCAGACATTAGAACTGCTAAAAGACAGGACCATCTATTTAGGAGAGGAAATCGACAACATTAGCAATATTCAGTTTACTCCCAAGGGAGACCTGCTGCTCACCATGAAAGGAGAAGAAGTATATGCGTGGGATAGCAAGAATAAGAAAAGAATCCCACTTTTTTCTGAAAAAAGTGGGATAAGCAATTTGCAATTTTTGCCAAACAGTTCTCTTATAGCCTACTTCCTGGGTACAGACATGCTTTGCATGCGGGATAGCGTAGAGAATTATCAATTAAAGGTACGCGAGCAATTCTCTACTCAGAGGTCTCGTATGACAAACATAGCATTCCTTTTAGCTAATAAACGCCTGCTCAGAATTTCTAATGAAAAAATTTTTATCAGAACTTTAGAGAGCTTTTATAGCAAGAAAGAAACTCCTCTTAACGCACGCCTCCGCGCTTTACGTTTTTCTTCTGATGATGAGGCAATTTATCTTCTGAACTCGAATGGTAGGCTCTATGAATACGAATCTTCATCGGGTATGAGGCTTTCCTACAGGGCTATTTCATTCCCAGAACATGCTTTACCCATATCTAAGCAAGATCCAGATGTTTGTGCTCTTTCCGCGGATGCACAATATATCTTAGGAGTCCAGCGTCAGCAGGAAATGGCCTGTATTACTCTCTCTCAAGCTAAAAAGGGGACAGAACAGGCCACGTTTAAAATGTATGCCCTACTAGGATGTGCTTTATCGGAAGATAATTGTTACCTCGTGACTGCCCATCAAAATCAACTTGAAATATGGGATATCGCTTCCAAGGTACGAAAAGGTACTGTTCCTATCTCTTCTCTTAGGGGAAAAAAAATTGGCCTTGCCCTCTCCCCTAGTGTTTTTCCTATAGCCACTCTCATCACACTTGAACATGAGGTGCGTTTAGAACAAACCAAACTCTGGAAAATCGATTGGCGAACTTCCCAAGTACAGCTAGCTAAAAAATTTTCGTCTATTACTAATATACGCTTTTTAGATGATTCTAGGCTCATCTTTCAGAAAAGTTGCTACAAAATCTCTATCTGGGATAGCGATACAGACAAAAAAATAAAATAGATTTTAATAATCGCGTGCAGAGCTTTGATTTATCCCTAAATGGTTCTTTAATGCTTACTGCTGAAAAAATTATAAAATCGCCTCAGTCCTGTATTACCAGGCTTAGCTTATGGAATATAGAAAGAAAAGAAGTGGTTGCTCACAAGACTCTGTCTTTTTCTACACCAAAAGTTCGCATTTCACCTCATGGTGAGTTTGTGGTCTGTTGGCGCGATAATCTAGTGGGATTAAAAACTCTTTATACATGGAAAATTAATAAAACACACTTCCATTTTTTATGGAAAATCCCTAGATGTTTGGAGGTAAAAGGATTAAGCTTAAAGAATGTCCACAATCTGCAATTTAAAAATGAATTATTGCTATCCCAACTTTTTAAAGGGGCAGAGAACGCTATTTCGCCAATATGCCAATAACTCCATGAAGGGTAGGAAGGTTATCTTTTTGATATGGATACTTCTTTAAATCCTTCTTTGTAGCCTGAATGTTGAGTAATAAATAGATAAACTCAACATTCAGGTTAATAAAAGTTCTTTCGTCTTCAGAAACGTCAAGGGCGAGCTTTACTCTACAAGAATGAGCAGTCATATAACTTCTCCTTAAGCTGATATATCCTTATTCTAATAAAGAAAATATTTACAGCCCACATTCCTCACCTGAAATTTAAATTGCTGATTGCTAAGCTTTTATAAAAGTTAATCCTTAAACTTAAATTTTATAAGTTTCTCATATTCAGATGGTTGCAAAAAACAAAGGAGGCCCTAAGCATCTAAGAATAATTCTATGGCGTTCTTTCAGATTGGTAATTTGCAATTTTTTATGGTCAATAAAGGCCATATGCAGGCCTAGGAAACAGAAAAACACCCAGCGTGTGGTTGGCTTTTGCGTAGGTTTCTTAAGCTGATTTAAGAAGTTCTCACCATTTTCTCGCAATTTTTCTCGAATTTTATATTCAAGCGCAGAATAGACTAAAAGGCATAGAGTCATTACCATTAAAAGAGCTTCAATTCTTTCTGGCTTTTTTAAAAAGAAAGAAGAGACAAGGAAATCGGGGCTTTTCAAGAATCTAAATCCTCTTTCTACACTTTGCTCAAGCTTTATATGTTTTCAATAACTCTTGAGCAGGAAAAGCAGTTACGTCCATGTCATTAGTTGCTAAGATGAAAAACCCTTTGCTCCTCTCTAACTCTGCTTTGTTAAGCAAAGAGCAAGCTACTGTACCTTCTAGGCGATAGCTAAGTATAGAAAGTGCTTGCCCAGATTTTGGTCGACCAGAGGTAGTATGCTTTTGAGTCGCTATAACCGGAGGTTCTACAATTTGTATGTATTTAAGCTTTTTTGCAAACTTATCTAATTGGCGCTTAGCATCGCTTGGACATGAAAACTCTTGCTTTATAAACTTAAAGAAAGCTTTAGATTCTTTTTCACTGCCCTTAAGATAATGCTTGGCTAAAGTACCGCATTCTCTTTGATAGGCCGCTTGGCTAAAGATGACTACCCATCTTTGTTCAACACCGGCATAGCAAGAGGTACTTTCAAAAGCTCGATAACCTTCTGCTATCTCTACCGTCTTATCGTAAGTCGCTTCAAATATGAGCTCTTTAGCCTCTTTGATTTGCATAGGCACCCGCGTGACAAATAAGCGTTGTTCTCTTTTAAAGGCTTGTAAGGTAGCTGCCGTATAAAGAGCACTGTCTCCTACTATATAACAATTCTCTACGGCTTGCCGAAAGCTTTTAAGATGTGCGGCCACAATTTGCGTAAAGGCGGTTTTATCACTGCTATTGCCATCAGCCGCTTGCATGTATAAAGGAATATTGCCTTCATTGGAGGTGATAAGCTGCAATACGGCTTGATTTAAATCAGGCCAGTGGTCTCTACTGTAGCCTTGTAATAGACGAATACACGCTTCTCCTTGTTCTAATAGGCTCTCATAGTTTCCATCTACATGAAAACTTGTCGCCTCCAAATGCAAACTTTTTACTTGGATGCCAAGCACTTTGATCGTATGCAAAGCTATCTTAGTAAAAAGCTCAGTCACTCCCAATTCAAATAACTTATCCAGCGCTCTGCCTAAAACATTATCATCAATTTGCTCGGGAATGACTGGCGTACCTAGTAAATGATCGATGGGCTTGTCTTCAAAGTACTCAGAATACATGTAAAGCGTCCGACTTACAAATCCCAATCCATTTAAAATCATGCATTTAACAGCTTGCCCATAGGTTAAATGCTTATTCTTTGCCTGGTTACCTACTGCTTGGTCAATAAGGTCAACTAACCCTATCTCCTCACACATTCTAAGCTACCAGCCCTAAATGATCGACGTTTTTGCGTATCTATTTGCATAGCTTTTAGTCGTTTAGCTTAAACTCTTAAAGAAAACATCTTACTTGATTAGTCTTCAAAATCCCTAATTATTTTTTTTGCTGAGGAATGTAAGCTTTAAGATATCCTCTCATATCTTTTTAGAAAAGCTCAGAATGAGACCCAAATCGAGTTAAAAATAAAATATTACCATCGATTTGATAGATGAGTAAGACATCATTTTTAACATGACACTCCCTATGATTTACCCAATTGCCAGTTAAATGATGATTCCGGTTTTTAGAAGGCAGAGGATGCTGGCTCGCTAATATGCCAATAACTTCATGAAGGGCGAGAAGTATATCTTTTTGATATTGATACTTTTTTAAATCTTTCTTTATTGCTTTGGTGAATTCAATCTCAAGCATTCGGGTCTATTCCCACTACTGCCCAGAATTCTTCTATCGTTTTGCAATGAGTGAGATTCTTTCTTTCGTCTACATCGCGCATGGCTCTTTGAGTTTCAGCATTGGGCTGATCATGAGGAATATTAGGTCTAACAAAGGACATAATAAAATCACTAATAGTCATTCTTTTTTTAGCGGCTAGCATTTTAATATAAGTTCTTTCGTCTTCAGAAACGTCTATGGTGACCTTTACTCTATGAGGATGAGCAGTCATATAACTTCTCCTTGGGTTCATATTTTTATGATACTAAAGAAAATGTTTATAGGCAAGCCTAAAACTAGGCAAGTCTACCCTGGTTTAGTATAGGAGCTCACTCTTAGTCACAATCCAACTTTTAAATGCGTTTAAGAGGAAGGGCATAACAAGGTGAGAAATTGCTCCCTCGAAAAGGAAAAAGATAAGGATCCGATGAAAAATGGGAGGTGGGAGCGCGATTTGCTCTATTCAGAATCTATTTCTTTTCCGTTTCTCGAAGCGAGGCGGAAAAAAACCTATTTACTGTGAAGATATAAAATACTTATATATTCTTAAATAGAATCGAAATTGTTATATGATGATAGAATACACATCTTTAAATTAAGAAGTGCTTCACTAAACCCCTGAGAGGAGTCAAGGAATAAGTTGCGCTTCAGGTATAGATCGGTGCAGAAGGTTAAAGGATTATATACTTTTAAGCAGCTCTTTACCCAATCATCAGCTTAAAAAATTATAATTTTTTCACAAAGAAATAATAGATTATTGCTTTTCCTGGACAAAATCCAAAAAACCTTTTTCAGCATTCACAGAAACTAGCTTAACTTTCAACCGATCTCCTACCTCAATATTTTGATAGCCATTGATAAGCTTGCCTTCAATGGCGGTACTAATCAGTCGGATCCAGTTACCTTTTTCTCCTTTACCTGTTAGAAAAGCATCAAAAGTTTTACCAATTGCATCTTCTAGATATAAAGCTAATACGGATTTCATTACACTCCGCTTGGCTTTGTCTGCACATATTTCTTTTTCTGTGCATGTTTGAAGCATGATTTGCAAAATAGAAAGAGAATAAGGACAAGTTTGATTTACAAGGCGGGCTTTAAGCAGACGTTGCACAATCAGATCTGAGTAACGTCTATTAGGGGCAGTAGCATGCGTATAGGGCGCTAAGGTTAAGCCAAAATGCTGGTTGGGTTTATCAGCAGGGGATTGTACGGTATATGCGCCCCGTCCTAAAAGCTTGATAATCACTAAAAATAAATCACGGGCATTTAAAGGATCCTCAGCGCGCATTTTAATTAGAAAATTTTCAAGAGCTCTTGAATCAGGGTTAAGAGGGAGAGGAAATTTATGTTTATCAGCAATTTGTACAATGCGCTCCCAGTGTTTGGGGTGGCAAATAACCCGTTTAATTATCGGGCACTTAGTTTTTTGTAGAAATAAAGTGATACAGGTATTAGCAGCAACCATTAAATTTTCTATTAATTCACGCGCACGATTAATTTTTACCTCTTGAAGATCTACTACCTGGCCTTCTTTTATAATGGGTTGCGGATCGTAAGTTTCCCATGTTAAGAAGCCTAAAGATTGGCGATGTTTTTTCAGGCGTTGAGCTACTTCATCTTGCAAGCGTATCTGAGAAGCCAACTCTTTTATTCTTTGAATAGGCTCAGGGGGTAAAGCTCCCGTTTCCAGCCACGCATCCACACTATTATAAGCAAGTTTAGCATAATTAAAAACGTAGCTTTGAAACAGATGATAATCCACTACTCTACCTGACTCCTCTACATCCATTTGAACTACAATAGAGGCTCTCTTTTCATTAGGATTAAGCGAGGTTAAATTAGTTGATAACTTCTCTGGCAGCATAGGAAAGACGATCATGGGCATATAAACAGAGGTGGTGTTTGCCAGAGCATGTCGATCAAGAGGCGTATCTTTTTTAACTAACGCATCTACATCCGCAATGGCTACATATACTCTTATTAAATGGTCGTTTATACGCTCTGCATAAGTTAACTGGTCCAAATCTAATGAATCATCATTATCAATTGAAAACCACAGTTTATTAGTCATGTCACTACGTTCATTAGAGCTATCAAGTACTAGAGCTTGTAGCCTATTTAACTGAGCCTGTACTTTTGAAGGGAAATCAGGAGATAACCCTTTAGCTAGCATGGCCTGACGGGCAATTTCTAATAAATTTACCTGGGAATTCATTAATTTTTGCATAGCTTTGAAAATTTAAATGAAAATGTTAAAAAGTTATGATATAACAAGGATAGAATTTCCGTGCTAATTTATTTTTCGGGTTTATCGAATAAATTTTTTAACCTAAAGAGAACTGTATGCTAAGAATAATTTTAAAAACTTGTTTTTTTCTTTTTACTTTTTTACTTTTTTATTCTCCTTCCCTAGATGCTATTATGGTAGCCAATAAAGTTGAAGTGCATTTATCTATTGAAGATAGCGCAATGCCCCAGGTTATCGTTACTTCTGTTAAATTTAATGAAGAAGATATGGATTTAACACCAAAAAGCTTTATGAATCGTAGGGTATCAAAAGTTTTTAAGCTTTTACCAGGCCAGTACGAGATTCAATGGACCACACAAAAAGCTGGTGACGCATGGGGGGGAGAAAAAGAAACAAAACAGCATCAGCGGATGATTATTATAGAAATAAGTGATGCGGTGGTGTACATAAATATACGTGGGGAAGTTTTAGCGACATATTAGCCAGTGTCCTTCTTGCACTCATAAAACTTTTTATAGGCTATAAAAAATTGACGAGTTATAAAGCAACAAATTGTTAAATAGCTTTCTTTGCCTTTTAAACTATTATATGCTTTTAAGCTGTCTGTATGCGAGGGCAGCTATTGTATAATCATCTTCCCAAGGTAGAGAGGTAGCTTTTAAAGAATTAGGTATTCAGACTCAAGTTTTTTGAAGCACGCTATTTACTAACATTTGCGTTCTTGCTGGATTTATAGCTAATATATTAAGTACATGGCCAGAAAAAATACTTAAAGATTGCTATTTAATCAACGGCTGCTTAGAAAGCTGATCTTAACTTCATCATCCAATGAGCATATAAAAAGATTGAAGCGTGAGTGCCTTTGCTTGATTTCTATACCCTCCTCTTTGATAAGCTCCTATTGCTCTTTGATCTTTCCATTCTATTCTTTGCATGAGGCTGTTCTTTAGGTAAAGATTAAATGAATAAAAAGCTTTAGCGGTTCTAAATTATTTATCCATTATCATTTCAAATTGAAGAATAGAGTCTTCTGTCTGGATGTCTTTATATACATGAAGGGTTTTAAGGGGACAGTCTTGATCAGCTTTTACCTGAGCAATCAAAAAATTTAAATCAGCAATAATCTCCTTTAACTGATCATAGTTTTTTGTATGATGATAAGAGGTAAGGGGAGGATAATGAAAAGCTAGGGCAGCAAAGGCATGCTGGTAGATCTGATTAAGATTTTCTCCATTAATTTGATAAACAGTCTGATTAGGATACTTAATTTCCTGAAAAGGAGGAATAAATGAATAGGACCATAGAGGCTGATAGTTTAAGTGACCTAAACTAGCATAAAGATGAAGTGACTGCGTTAGCATGGGTAAAGGCGTAAAAGCTGCTTGCCACTCTTTTTGATCAAAAGGTTTTCTGGATAAGGTTACATGACACAGCCAATCTTTATGGTTGTCTCGCAGGGGATAGTGATGCATATCAAGCCAATTTAAAAGCTTGTGGCGATACTCAATTAATTCTTTACTTTCATCATACCAATCAAATTTCCAAGCTACGACATTAGGATGGTGAAAAGGTAAAAATAGGCATTCATTAAAAGCTCCTACTAGGCCTACTCTGAAGGAAGGGTGGGGAAAGGCATGTTGAAACAAAGCAGAAAGGGAAATTTCTCCTATAAAAGCTAAGGTAGCATGACGTGTGTGAGGATCTAAAACACGCCCCTTAGGCAATTTTTCAGGCCAAGGAGCCTTAACTTCGAGAGCAAAAAACACACGTTTTTCATCTGCTTTCTTGTTGATAATGCTTACCTATCTTAAATTTTAATATAAGCAAAGAGCCTACTTGATAAGTAAACTTTCAAATATGGACTCCATGATTATTACTCTATCAAAAAATATAACTTTACTGCAAAGGTGAGCATTACCGGCCATCGACGTAACTTTATGCCTCCTAATTTGTGGGCAATATTGATCAAAGTCAAGACGATGAGGGCGGGGTATAATGTCTCTAAAATAGGAGCTAAAAAGGTAGCAATACCGGAAAATTCTCTGGTAGATACCCCGAAAGCAATAAGTAAAGTGAACAGAAGGGAAAGAGAGGAATGAATACTTTCTCGGCAGACTTGTTGCTTGAAAAAATCGGCAAAAAGAGAGGTCAATACCACGGCAGTAGTAAAACATGCTAAGATAACAGCAGAGCAGACAACAGGGGCAGAGAGAGCTCCAAGGGTTTTTTGAGAGATAATTCCTAGAAGCATTTGGGGAGCTATTCCCTTTAAATCGGAAGCAAAAGCCGCTCCCAAGTAAACAAGTCCACAGTAGACTATAGCAAGTAAGCCACCGCCAAGTAAAGCTGATTTTATAAACACTTTAACAAGCTGACTATTATCAGAAGTAGCCGAAAAATGATTGGAGAGATGCTTTATAACAAAAGTCGAAAAAAAGAAGGCAGCTAGAAGATCCATCGTTTGATAACCTTGCAAAGCTCCCTCGTGGAAAGCAGACCAGTAGTTTGGATTGTAAGGCTCCAATAGCTGGCCATACCACATACCTGCTACGATGATTGCTAATAAAAAAAGCAGTAAAAAAGGGGTTAAAGCAGAACCTAAGAAAGGAATAATCTGACTTTTATTTGTTGTGAGCAAAAAGAGGATGCCGCAAAAAGCTAGGCTGAAAACAATAAGAGAACAGTCAGGGAAAAGCAGCGTAAAGCTTCCATGAGCTACTGTAATGCAACGAGCAAGTACACCAAAAGGTCCCATTAAAGATAAAGCAATAAGAGGAAACCAAAATTTTGCAAAGCTTCCCATCGTGCCTAAAAATTCATTTGTTTCCCCTTTGTATAAAAGCATAGCAAAAACGCCTAAGAAAGGAACAAGTACGCCTGTAAAAATAATACCTAATGAAGAAATTAAATAATGGCCTTGACTTTCGATACCTACAAGTAAGGGGAAAACTAGATTTCCTGAACCAAAAAACATAGCAAATAGCGCAAATCCAGTACTCACAAACAAAAACTTCGTATTCATTTTATTCCTATTGATAGTCGAGGGTATAGGCAGAAAGCTTACCTTGCTATTTGCACTTTAAACGATAAATATAAGTATGAAGAAAAGTATATATTTTGGCAGCTAACTGCCAATAAGAGGAATAAAAGTTTCAGACAAAAGATAGGTAAATTTTTTCATAGAAATTAAATTAGCAAATCTCTTTAATTTCAGTCAATCACCTAATTTCTAATAGATTTGATCGGGAAAAAACCAAACTTTTAGATAGGCGGAGCCTCAAGTGTTAGAGAGTTATATAAAGGGCCTTGAAATCTACCATTATTATTTAAAGCAATCTTTTCTTTTTCATTAGTTTTTTCCTTTTGGCTGCCCTTATTTCGATGATAAATATAAAAACCTACTCTTATTAATATAGGTAGAGCGACGATGGAGATAGCCGCAACAATTGGAGATAGCCCAGCAGCCATTAAATTGACAAAATCATGTTTTTGTATAGAGGTGGTCGTCCACAAAGCGGACAAAGCATATAAGAAATGCTGGCTGATGGTGCTGAGAGTAGCTGTTTTAAGATATCTGCTAAGCTCAGGATGAGATTTGCTTAATGCAAGGGAAGCACTGTAACCCGCAGTGGCTGCTAAAACTGCTAAAGCAGGGCCTGCAGCTACGATTAGCAATTCAGAATTAGCGCGTCCGATATATTGCCCTATCGTAGTTAAAGATCTAACGTAGTAAGTGGTTTGACCGCCATTAAAAGGAGTAATAGAAACGTTTACCAGAGGATTTTTTATTAAAATTTTTGCAGCTAGGGCATGCCCTCCCTCATGTACGATTACCTCGCGTGTATTAGCATCCACTAATTGACGAAAAGCTGTGGGAATAAGAGCGTTGATAAAACCTACCCAAGAGGTAAATTGTGTTTTCTTTTCAACTGCCTTCCTAGAAGTAGAATGCTTTAGCTGAAATACACGGAAGATACAGTATGCTCGTGCTAACCTCAGCAACGTAGTAATAGCCAAACTGGCAATCGTAGAAAGCAGTAGCGTGGCCATACCTAATGGAGTAGCTACAAACAAGCAAGCTAATCCTGTAAAAGATAAAGCTATGGCTAACTCAAGCAAGCTTTTTTTTACGATTTCTTTAATGAGGGCTGTTTTTAACGCTTGGCACGGATTGTAATTTCTTTGTATGGGCGATTGAATCTGCTTGCGTGCGAAATTTAAATGATACGGTTCTCTAGGAACATTTAAAATACTAGCCATAGTTGAGAAATCCTTACATCAATGAAGGTTATATAATTCAGGAAACTATATATATATAGGAAATTAAACTAAATAAAAAAACGAATTGCATTTAATAGAGTTCTATTAAAATTGGCACTTGCCAAAAAAAAGTTGAGATGGCATCAGGTAAGCCAACTAACAAAGAGGTACACAATGAGAAAATATCAGCTTTCACTCCGTAGGGCAGCAATGACTTTACTATTTTTTCCTCTATCTGTGAGCATACAAACGTTAAGCTTTGCCCTTCCTTTGACTAGCTTATATCAACTGCATGCAGCTAGTGTACAGTCATTTACAGACGCAGATTTAAAGCAAGAATTGCGCCGCTTAAAGCAGGAGCCTCCCATTCCAAGCATGCCTATAACACGCGAGTCTTCCTCCTCTAATGACAGCAAAGATCCGCCTGCAGCTTTCAAGTACCCTTCTCTCACCCCCGAGCAAACTAAGCAGGCAAACCAGGAGATAAATATACGAGTTAAAGAGGCCGAACAGCTTATGCAAAACCAATGGAGAGTCGTACAAGATAAAACAAGAATGCCTATGAGCATCGATAAAGTTCAGCTAGAAAATGCTATCACTAACTTAGAAGTAAAAAAAACGTTAGCCGCTAAATTTATCAATTCACCCTCTCTTAAAAGTCCAAAAGTACGAGAAATACTCATACAAGTTCTTAGCAAGGATCTAATCCAAGCATCAGATTTAGCTGCTTTACAAAATATAGTAGATAGAGAAAGGCCTTATACTTATCCTTGATTTCCTAATTTAAAAAAGAAATTATTATTTGAAGTGTAAAAGAAAATTTGATGGAGGCAACATGAGGCTGGCCCGGCAAGATTGGCGCTGCTTTATAGAATCGGGGAGTCTAATTCGCCTAAATAAAGATAATTATTTGATTGGCTGGGGAGCACGTACCTGGTTAGAAAACATTTATGAGTCACCAAGCCCTTTTTTTTATTTTCCCGATTTTTTTCTTTCCTCTCCTTGTCCTTGGTTCCAGCACGAATATACAGCTATTGTCAGCCACCATGAATTTCTAGCCGCTATGCATACATATCCCGCTACACCTCTACCTTTAAGCTGGAAAAATCCTTACTTAGCTCATTTTGAAAATACTTGTAAAGAATTGCACACTCATTTTTACAATAAAAAATTAAAAAAAGCTGTGCCCTATATATTTGAAGAAAGTTTAAGTACTATGACACTAGATAGATTAGGCAGTACTCTTAAGCATTTAATTAATTATGTAAAAGATCAGCAACTCCATGTGTATGGATATTGGGAAGAGACAGAAGGAATATTAGGAGCTTCTCCTGAAATATTATTCAACTATCATAATGCTTCTGAAGGGCTGATCGAAACAGTAGCTTGCGCAGGTACTAAAAGATATAGGGACTCTGACTCTATTTTCATCCAGGATTCAAAGGAATTATATGAGCATCAGCTGGTCATTGAAGGCATACAGGAATCTTTATCTTCTTTAGGAGTAGTAACGATTGGCGAGTTACAAATATTACAGCTTCCTAAGATTTCTCATCTTATGACACCTATCCAATTGAAAATGAAGGGACCTTCAAATTTTTTAGCCCTTGTAAAAGCTTTACATCCTACGCCTGCGTTAGGGGCTTTTCCTAAAGAAGAAGGGAGGAAATGGTTACATTTATACAATGACAAGATCGATCGCTGGCGTTATGGTGCCCCTGTAGGCTGCCTTTTCGATAATAAAAGGCAAGCTAGATGCATTGTAGGCATTCGTAATGTTCAATGGAATAGCCAAGGGGCAAAAATTGGAGCAGGCTGTGGAATTGTACCCGCTAGCCAATGGCACCATGAATGGCAAGAAATTAATTTAAAGCTTCTTTCGATCAAAGAGATGATAGCGTTATGAATATGGACCTCCTTCCTAAGAAAGATAATGAAAAGCTAGTGATACAAGTCCTGCAAGAGCTGATTTATAGAGGTGTTAAAGAAATATGTATCTGCCCTGGCGGCCGTAATGTCCCTTTTATCACTGCTTTGGAGAAAGCTGAGCAATTTAAACTTTATTATTGGCCCGAAGAACGTTCAGCTGCATTTTTTGCTTTAGGGCGTAGCAAGCTTATGCATCGCCCCACAGCAGTTTTAACTACCTCGGGAACAGCAGTCGGTGAGCTTTTGCCAGCTGCTATGGAGGCTTATTATACTGGCATACCTTTGATTTTATTAACAGCCGATCGCCCCCGCCGTTTTCGCCGCACAGGATCGCCCCAGACAGCTGAGCAAGTAGGCATATTTGGCCATTATGCTGTCTTTGAACAAGACATTGCCGCTGGCGAGCCCTGTACACTTCAAAAGTGGAAGCAAAATGGGGCAGCTCATATAAATGTTTGCTTAGAAGAACCTCTCAATCAAAATTTTAGCGCATGGGAAGAGCTAGATAATAGATGTACAAAAGTGGCCCACCAAAAGGGGGACATAGAGGCTGCAAAAGCAGCTCTGGATCAATTTGTCCAAAGGAATAAATATCCTTTTGTAGTGGTGGGGGGGCTATCTTGCCAGGCAAGGCAAGCTACCGTAAAATTTTTAGCTGATTATCAAGCTCCTGTTTATCTAGAAGCAGCCTCAGGCCTACGAGAAAATCCTTACTTGCGTACGTTAAGCATAACGCGAGGTGATAACATATGGAAGGCTGCTGAAAAGGCAGGCTATCCAATTGATGGGATTTTACGCATAGGTAGCATTCCCACCCTCCGTCTATGGCGCGATTTAGAAGAGCTTAAAGGTAGAATAAACGTTTGTTCGATTAGCGAATTACCTTTCCCAGGTTTAAGCTGGGGCTTAAACTACTCGGTATCCTTGCACGAATTTTTTTCTGTTTATCAATATAGCTATGCTATAAATAAATCTTGTAGCTCATGGCTAAAGGAAGACCAGCGTTATCAAAGTAAACTTTTAGCATTATTGCAAGAAGAGCCTCAAGCTGAGGCTTCTCTTATTTATCATTTATCTAAGCAAATTGCCTCTTCCTCCTTAGTGTACTTGGGCAATAGCCTGCCCATACGAGAATGGGACGCTTATGCCACACGCGAGGAAGAACATGAAAATATTTTTGCTAATCGTGGATTGAATGGTATTGATGGCCAACTTTCTACTTTTCTAGGAATGTGTTCTTGCCGCCAGCAAAATTGGGGGATTATGGGCGATTTAACCACTCTTTATGATCTTGCAGCACCTTGGATACTAGAACAGTTGAAAGAAATAGATCTTAATCTCCTGGTCATTAATAATGGTGGGGGAAAAATTTTTGCCCACTTACACGCAAATAAACGGGTACAAAATCAACATTGCCTTCGTTTTAAAGCTCTTGCAGATTTATGGAATATGCACTATGAGCATTACACCCATCTACCCAAGAGTATATCTTATGGGGGGCACCGGTTGGTTGAAATTGTGCCAAATGAACAAGCAACTATGCGCTTTTGGAATGGTATAGAAAGTTTATGACTAAAATTCATGCCCTTCATGGTTTTTTAGGCCTTCCCACCGATTGGCAAAGGTTTAACCTTCCTAATTTACATGCATATAGCCTTAGACGCCCTTCTCTTGCTCCCGCTGCTGATGGGCTATGGGGATGGGCCAAGCGTTTTAACCGTTTGGCTCAGCCAAGGCATGATGACATTCTAATGGGCTATTCGTTAGGAGGAAGGTTAGCACTGCATGCTTTATTGGATAATCCTAACCAGTGGCGTGCAGGAATTATCATCTCAGCTCACCCAGGATTGACTTCTAAAGAAGAGAAGATAAAGAGAGTACAAGCTGATAAGGCCTGGGCAGATCGTTTTGGAAATGATCCCTGGCAAGATGTTATACGAGATTGGAATTGCCAAGCTGTTTTCGGGGGTAAAAGCTTTCCGCTCAAGCGCTCAGAACATCAGTTTTTACGTAAAAATTTACAAGATCAACTGAAGTTTTTTTCCACAGGCCATCAGGATGACTTATCTGAAGCTTTAAAAGGCTTACCCCTTCCTATCCTTTGGATCAGCGGGCAATTAGACACCAAATTTTTAGCTAAGGCGCATGAACTTACTTTTTCTCATCCCTTATCACGTGTGGAGAGCATCGCTCATGCTGGACATCGAGCTCCCTGGGAGCAATCCATTCTTTTTCTTAAAATTATTCAATCATTTATTCAAGAGGTTTTATCATGTCCGTAACGTCATTTCTTTGGACTTCTATTAAACAATATGTGGATATTAAATTAGAAAGAACAGAAGAGGGTATTGCTAAAATAACTATCAATCGTCCTGAGGTACGCAATGCCTTTCGGCCCGAGACTGTTATAGAAATGCAAGATGCTTTTGAAGTCTGCCGTAATGAATCTTCTATTGGTGTAGTTATATTAACAGGGGAGGGAAAAGAGGCTTTCTGTGCTGGTGGCGACCAACGCGTTAGAGGAGATGAAGGGTATATCGGCGCCGATGGAGTGGCTCGTCTCAATGTATTAGATTTACAAAAGCAGATCCGTTCTTTACCCAAGCCTGTTGTGGCTATGGTAGCAGGCTATGCTATAGGAGGAGGACATGTCCTACATATAGTATGTGATTTGACTATCGCTAGCGATAATGCTCGTTTTGGGCAAGTGGGTCCACGTGTAGGCTCTTTTGATGGAGGCTTAGGCTGCAGCTATTTAGCTCGTATTGTCGGCCAAAAGAAAGCGCGTGAGATTTGGTATCTTTGCCGCCAATATAGTGCACAGCAAGCCTTAGAAATGGGGTTAGTAAATTGTGTGGTTCCTTATAAAGAGCTCGAACAAGAAACTATTCGCTGGTGCCGCGAAATGCTACAGCATTCTCCTCTAGCATTACGCTGTTTAAAATCTGCTCTTAATGCCGATTGCGACGGCCAAGTGGGCCTTTTAGAACTGGCTGGAAATGCTACAATGTTATACTACATGACTGAAGAAGCCCAAGAAGGAAAAAAAGCTTTTTTAGAAAAACGGCCACCTGATTTTTCTACTTTTCCTAGGCTGCCTTAAAAGAATAAAAGGTTATTTAAATGATGAATGGTAATTTTCTTAAAAAGCCAGCTAAATGGCAGGCTTTTACTTGGGCTGCTCGCCCTAAGACATTGATATTAGTTGTGGTTCCTATCTTTGTCGGAACTTTACTTGCCCTTAATTATACTTCCTACTTCAAAGGAATAGCGTTTGCTTCAGCTTTGCTAGCAGGCCTTTTCATTCAAGTCGCTGTAAATCTAATTAATGATGCTCTTGATTTTAAAAAAGGGGCTGATAACGCAGCGAGATTAGGGCCGGAGCGCGCGACACAAAAGGGATGGCTGAGTTTCCATGAAGTATTATATGGTGGATTTTTTTGTCTAGCTCTGGCCTTTATAATAGGCATACCTATGATCATTCAAGGCGGTATTCTTTTTTTAATTTTGCTTATCGTGGCTTCATTACTAGCTTACGGCTATACGGGAGGGCCCTTTCCCTTAGCTTATTATGGGC
The DNA here is from genome assembly GCF_000813665.1 of Neochlamydia sp. EPS4. Taxonomy (NCBI): domain Bacteria; kingdom Pseudomonadati; phylum Chlamydiota; class Chlamydiia; order Parachlamydiales; family Parachlamydiaceae; genus Neochlamydia; species Neochlamydia sp. EPS4. Next base: position 56,627 of record NZ_JSDQ01000063.1, read on the forward strand.
TAGGAGAATTTTTTGTGATACTTTTTTTTGGAATTATAGGAACCCAAGCGGGGTTTTATTTGCAAGCTGGTAAAGCTTCAGAAAAAGCTTTTTTGGCTGGTTTGCAGATTGGTTTATTAGCAGCCGCTGTTAATGCTATCAATAATCTACGGGATATAGAGAGTGATGAAAAAGCAAAAAAAATAACGATTGCAGTAAAATTTGGGAAAACTTTTGCCCGTTTAGAGATCACCCTTTTAATTCTTTTGCCTTATTTTTTAAGCTTGCTTTGGAGTGATCTAGGGTTTTACAAGGCCGGACTCTTGCCCTTCGTGACCTTGCCTTTAGGTTTTACTCTTTTACGCTGCATTTGGTTTTATGAACCCTCTAAAATCTATAATACTTTTCTAGGTATGGCTGCTTTATTAAACCTATTCTTTGGGGTGTGCTTGTCGCTAGGCTTTTGGTTGTAATGAAAATCCAACATTCCTTTTATGAATTAACTAGCAAACAGCCTATTCAATCAAAAATCCTTCACTCTTTAAGGCGCGGAGCGTTGTTGAAAGTAACCTTCGAAGAGGGGATTGTAGGCTATGCAGACTGCCACCCCTGGGAAGAGCTAGGCGATTTACCATTGCAAACGCAACTTGATTTATTGCAAAAGGGAAAATGTACACGTCTAACAGCCCAATCTATTTATTTTGCTCACGTTGATGCAAAAGCGCGCGCCAATAAACGAAATTTATTAGAAGGTGCTAAGATTCCTATGAGCCATTATCTGATGGCTCATTTGGATGCCTCCAGTATTGTTAATCTTCAAAAGGCGTGGAAAAACGGTTTTACTTTTTTTAAAGTAAAATTAGGCCATAATCTTTCTTTAGAAAAAGAGATCTTTGCAGAGATGGCGCATTTGTTTCCTCATGCGAAATGGCGATTAGACTTTAATGCTAAATTAAATGCAGAACAATTTTGGTCCTTCATGGAGCGCTTACTTATTCCTAAAACATCTATAGATTACATCGAAGATCCCTTTCCTTTTACCTATAAAGCTTGGAAAAAAGCATTTGAAACCTTCAAGGTGCCTTTAGCAGCCGATGAATTTTTTAAAAGCGCCTATGGACAGCCTGAAGCTGCCCAGGTATTGATCATGAAGCCAGCTATACAAAGATTGAAGCAGGTAGATATTAGACAGCGTTTGATAGTAACTTCTTATTTAGATCATCCTTTAGGGCAAATGAGTGCAGCTTATATGGCTTCTCTTACCACCCAAGAGCCCTGTGGCCTCCTATCGCATCATATTTATCAGAATAATCCTTTTTCAGGAATGATAAGCAATCAGGGCCCCTTTTTACAACCTGTACAAGGTTATGGCCTGGGCTTTGATGAGCTTCTTGCAAGCCAACATTATGAATAAATCTTAGCTGTCATTTTGGAAATTGTTTTTTTATTAAAAAATTTTACATCTAATCCTTATAAGAAAATTTTGAGGGCATCATAAAGACCTATGTCCCATCATAAAAATATTAAAAGATAAAGATTTTTTATCTAATGTATAACAAGCTTATTTAAACAGCAGGGGTTACCTGGAAGCTAAATTTTTTTGCTGTTCTATTAAATCGGCATGCTCAGCCTCTTTTATCTCCTTTAAAATTATTATTTTATCCATTTTTTCCTCATATTCTTCTTTAATTTTCAGCGGCTCTTTTATAGACTTCTTTGCCCACCACCACAGCTTGGCATTTTCTTTTATACGAAGCTGGTTTTCAAATAATTGGCTCGTGCATTCTTCATCTAAGTCTGCGAGCTGAGAGGCTAGATGGCGAATACCTTTTAATAAATCATCAATTTGGTGGTTTAATTCCATTTTTTTTGCCTTTATAGCATCATCCTCAAACGAGCTATGCTCAGAAGCAAAAGATTGTTTAACCAATATGCTTGCTTTACTTGACTTAAAAATAAAAGTTTCCTGACAAACATCCATCTTCTCCTCTTGGAATTCAGGGAAAGCATGGCCATCAATCTCTTGAGGGGCGAAGGGGAGTGTAATATCTCCAGCCTCCTCTGCAGCTTCATAATTGACCTCAGCTATTTCGTGTTCAATACCTGCGAGGTTAGCATTAAAAATGGCTAGCGAAGAGTTACCCTCATGAGAGGTAGCTAAAATTGTGAGACTTTGAGGATATATCGAAGGTTCTGGGTTTGCTACCTGTTTCTCTCGCATTGCTTCATTCAAGAGGAAGTCATCTCTCTTGCTATCAACTTCATTGTTAGCTAAGTTATTTTTACCGACATCCGAGCTGCTTTCACTGGAAGTCTTCCGATCTAAATGATCTAAAAAGCCGATAGGTTTACTTAATTTCTCAAGCTCGGCGATGGCCTGCTCTTTCGAATAGCTCCTGTGTAATTTATACGCTTGTCTTTCTTCTTCTTCGCTTAGGTTGTTGGTTTCCAAGTGTTTCTTAAAAAGAACTATACAAGGCTTTTGGGGATGGCGAGCCATGTAGGCAAACCTTTCTAGATTATCTTTAATAATTAGCTTAGCTTTTCTGTAAGCTTTTGAAAATATTTCCAAAACAAAATCCATGATGGTATTCCATAAGCCTACTCTTACTTTAGATAGAGTACGGCTAACTACACGTTCTCCTAAGGTTCCGTGGTTAACAATACATTTAGTCTCGTCGAGAAATATCTCTTTTTCTTTTAAGGCAATTTGAAATTTTTGATAGGAATTAATCTTAATATATTTATCTAACATACAAAGCCTTGGGTATAATATTCGGCTAAATTATAGGATAGAATATTTATTTTAATATATTTTATGGTTTTAAATGGATAGCTTTATTTGAGTAGTCGATAAAACAAAGATTATTTTAAGTCTTAGGCTTACTATAAAATAGTAAAAAAGCTTTCTTAATTTTTCGAGGAAGAACTAAAATACTTCTACCGAGAAAGAGATCATTTTCCCATTTTTTCTTGATAAGATGGATAACAATGAGATAATAGTAATCTTTCATCACGTTAAAGCTTTCCTCATATATTTTTAAATAGGTATGGCAAAAAGCGTAAAGAAATTTAAATTTTATAATCATCTGATAGCTAACCTATGATTAAGATTAACTGGCAGTCTGCTGAATCGCATCTATTGTTAAATCCTCGTCTCCCTGTAATAAAACCTTCGCTTTGGGAGACAGGGAAAATGCTTATCAATAAATTTGAGAGGCATATATGGTTAACCACCTCGGGATCCTCGCAACAAAAACTGGTGGCCCTTTCTAAAGATGCTTTATTAGCTTCTGCCCAAGCAGTTAACCATCATCTTCAGGCTACCTCAATGGACATTTGGATTAATCCTTTACCTTTATTTCATGTGGGAGGTCTAGCTATCCAAGCACGTGGGTATTTAAGCGGAGCAGCAGTTGACACTTTCGCTGCCAAATGGTCAGTGCGGCATTTTTATGAAATGCTTATAGCTAAAAAAGGAACATTAACTGCTCTTGTGCCTACACAAGTTTATGATCTAGTGGTCAATAAATTACCAGCGCCTAAAAGCTTGCGTGCTGTTATAGTAGGAGGAGGAGCGCTACAAGGATCCTTGTATACCCAAGCACGTGAATTAGGTTGGCCCTTGCTGCCTAGCTACGGATTAACTGAATGCTCTTCTCAGGTGGCCACGGCTAGTTTGCATAGCCTTTCTACTCCTCAATTTCCGCTCTTAGAAATCCTTCCTCATGTACAAGTCAAAACAAATGAGAAAGGATGTTTTTGTCTTTCTAGTCCTGCTTTATTAACTGCTTATGCCTCTTTTAAAGCAGGGGAGTGGCAGCTCATCTATCCTGTAGCAGAGGGGTGGCTTGTTACTGAAGATGTCGGCACCCTACATCAGAATCTTTTAAAGTTAAAGGGCAGAAAAGGGGATTTCATAAAAATTGGAGGAGAAAATGTAGAAGTAGGACGCTTGGAAGAAATTTTAGAAGGAATAAAGTTAGAGCAAGGCATCCATACAGATATGGTGCTAGGAGCTATTCCAGATGAGCGGTTAGGGAATGCCATTCATTTATTTAGCACGACTCCTTTAGTACAATCTGTGCAAACTTTATATGATCAACGCGTACTGCCATTTGAACGTATTAGAAAGGTTCATATTTTACAAGCTATTCCCCGCTCACCTCTCAAAAAATTGTTAAGAGGGGAGCTAATTCGTCTTGCATCCCAGTCTTATTAACATAATAAGCTCAAAATCAAGGGATTGCGCAAGTGATATTTAAGGTTTTCTCCCGCAGAGATATCTTTTTTGCCAAAGCCTAAAAGCCATTTCTTCTCTATAGAAGAGAATCATTGAAACGTACGAAGAAGCTTCTTTGACTATAAGACAGCCCAAAATTAAAATTTTATCACTTAAAAAATCTCCCTCCTTTTAAAAAAGAAAATAAAGTCTTTATCAACTGCCTTCCTTACTTAAAAGCATAGGAGAGTGTAAAGAAGTAAGCTAAAAGCTTAGATGAACATTAAACTTAATCCCAGAGGATGAATGCTTCTCAAAATAAAACTCTCTCTTTAAGCTTTCTTAGTCATTGAGAATTAGCTAAAAGCTTTTTAATTACCTTTTTTAGCTACCAGAATGGTAGCGATGCCGCCCATAAGGGTAATCACAGAAGCTTGCTTAAATCCTGCTATTTTAAGCATGCTCTCTAATTCTTGAGGGGATATGAATGAACGAATGCTATTACACAAATATTCATAAGCTTTGCGATTAGAAGTTACTAATTGGCCCATGATAGGCAAAATGGTTTTTAAATATAATTTATGTCCAGCCCTTATCAATGGCTGTGTAGGTTGCGTAAGTTCTAATATCCCTACGGTACCTCCAGTATTTAGCACCCGATAAATTTCATTAAAACATTGCTGAGGGTGGGGAATATTACGGATCCCATAGGCTAGCGTAACGCTTTCAATAGATTCCTCAGCCAAAGGGATTTTCTGAGCATCGGCTTGCAAATAAGTAAGGGTATGAGGTTGAAGATTTAAATGTTTTGCTCTTTCTTTAGCACAATAAAGCATTTCTGGACAAAAGTCTAGTAGGTAAGCCTTACAAGGTAAAGAGCGCCTTTTTAAATATTTAAAAGCAATTTCTCCAGTGCCACAGCACAAGTCTAAGTAAGTGGAAGGGAGTTGCTTTTCAATGGCTGCACGAATAAGTTTTTTGTTCCACAATTTATGCATTTGAAAAGAAAGTATAGCATTAGTTTTATCATATTGCTGAGCGATGCTTCCAAACATTTGCTGAAGAGACTTTGGATTATCCTTATTGTAAAAGTTCATCTTTTTTTTCTCCTCTCTTACATAGCCCACAAGAGGCGCTCTCCTCTGTACATTTCTCTTTTTGTAATTGCCTAGGAGTACGGCCGCAAGCCCCAGGCTTAATTTTTATTCTGCCTGTGAAACACCAGCTAATTCCTAGCAAAGCAAGAGAAATCAAGACAATGACAAAAGCTATGAAGACAGTAAGCATTAAATTAGACATGCAAAAACCTTGTTAAATATCTATTAGGGATAATAGAGCCTAGCATGTAAAGCGTAAAGAGATAAATTAAATTTCAGCAAGGCGAGAATAAAGATTTGGAGCCTTCCATCCTTTTTTATCCTCTCTTTATCTTTTAGGCTTAGAATTACTTAGCTCATCAAGTCAGTTTAAGTTTTAAAAATTTAATAAATCAAGAATTAAAAAGGCTAGTTTTTAGGGTAAACCTGTAGCTAAGCCTTCACCCAGAGGTGTTTTAAGAAATTTATGCAAAAAGTTAGGATGGTTTTAAAACTTATGTTCTTCTTTCTTAGGATAGCATTTATAAATTCAAGGGCAGGGAAGGGCAGAGCTTTCGATAGAAAAAGCTAAACCCTACTACCTTTATATAATAAGAAGTAATAAAGCTTAGCTATTAGCTCAATTTTGAATTTTAGAATTTAAATAAACTTGAATGCCGGCATAGTCACCTATTTTTAATCATCCCTTGCTTAATAAGCTTTGTGCTTTTTCCTAAAGAAGATCGCTTATCTAGAAATGTAGGTATGAAGTTTAAAAAAAGTGAAGCTTTTGTTTTTTATTCGTCATCATCCTCATCATCTTCATAATCAAAATCATTATCCTCTTCCTCATCTTCAGCAATCTTGAGAGATTCTAATTTTACGGTAGGCTTAGCATTTTTAGAAACGGGGCGTTTAGGTGCACTAGGCACATAATCTACCCAGATGGGAGAAGACCAAGCCATGTGGCCATCTTCTTGCACCACTCTAATGTAATAAAAAACAAAGGGAGGTTTTTTATCTTTGCTAGCTACTGTAACGGTCTCCAAAGGAGTCATATCATCAAAGGTAAAATCTAAGCTGTAGCTTTCCGGATGAAAAGATTTAAGAACTTTTCCATTGCGTATAATTTCCACAGATTTTAAGCGGGTAGTACCGGCAACAAAGCCTGAGATATGTCTATTAATAAGTAGTCCATGCTTTTGAGCGGTAGAAATCTCGCTACCCATTGGCATACCTGCTATATATAAACCAACAATAATTCTCTCCCCAGTGGTGGCATAACAAGAACGTGTATAAAGAGCTTCAGCTAAAGAAGCACGGGTATGCTCCGCGGCAATAATCGCTGTTAACCCGGGAGAATATTGAACCTGATCTCCTTCAAAAAAAGGTGCATAGATACCACGATCATCCAAGCCTCCTGCCACGAATCCAAAGCGACAATTATTTAAAAGAGCTTTTTGAATAGAGCCTTCTGCGCTTTCTTGCACTCCTACTTTTCCATGCGATTGGATGGGACGTAAATTCCCTTCTTTCTTCAGACATTCAGAAGAGCCCCAAGCATTATAAATTTCTACCACCCTTTCATAGTCTGGATCAAAATTTTTGAAGTTATATTCATAACCTTTGCCCATAGTAAAAGTAGGGATAGAGATAATTTCTTTAGGAGAAAAACTTTTATAAATCTTTTTAAGAGTACTATATTTAGCGTCTTTTTTTCGTAAAGGTTGTTTATGGTCTTTAGTAAAGACAATTTGCCGTGTTCCTTCTTCTTCAGGGATTCCAGACCACTGAGTTCCTAGAAAGGTAGTAAAACGATCATTTTCATCAAACTCTAAGAGGTTTTGGCTAATAAGCTTCCACATCTCATTAGAAGTCTCCTCTTGACTTTCAAATGGAGAGGCCCCAAAGAAATTCATCCCCTTATCATCTCGAAAGTGACGTAAACAATTCTCAATATTTTCTGTGGAGTCAATTCTTTCTGATTCGCCATGCAAGATTCCCCAAAAAACACTTTTATTATTATCTGCAAAACATTTAATAGGAGGGGATTGGAAGACTTGCTGCGTATAGGTATTTAAAAGCCGGATCGTGTAGATACCTGGCTCATTAAAGTAAAGATTAGGAAGAGCAATAAAGCCAGTTTCAGGAACAAATAATTTCCAATTGAGATTTTCGCGTAAATGTTCATAAGAAAGCTCTATGAGTGTTTCGTCAGGTGCATCACTGGTTAAATTTCCATATTGATCTTCAAAGCGCACGATAACATCAAAGCGTTTATTACGCGTAACATAAGAAGGAGCTACTACGCGAATTGAACAGAGAGTATTGCCTTTAATATCTAAGCAAAACACTTCTGGTTCACCATAGTTTCCTTGCCCGGTTGGATCTATATAAATATTGAATGGTCGCCTACGTTGAGAATTTGTCTGGGCCCGATTGCCTTCTTTATTAGCTTTTTTAATATCGGTAGTACCAATCACTATAGTAAAGTTGCTACCGGCTTCTAAGGCACTGGGTAGAATAAATTCAAAATCCGGGGTAAAGTGAGCTGCTGAGGATACTTCCTTTGCGGAAATTATTTTGCCACTTTCAAGCTCTCCATAGATAATATTGGTTATTTTTTTGACATTAGAGCTTGGGATTTGCCAATCGATATCTCGACCATTACTCAGCATATCAAATTTTAGGCGTGTACCTTTAGGAAGAGAGGTGGCAGAAGTATAAACAAACTTCCAATTATTAACTTCTCCCGCTTGAGCAGAGGCCGGTTCACAATAGCAAATAGATCGACGCATGTTATGTTACTCCCTAAATTTCTATAGAACTATGCCATTATGAGAGATGTCTTTTTCTTTTTCAAGGGTGATGTGCACCTTGTGTTTTTTAAGGGGTTTTAAAAAAATATGCTTTTAATAAAACATATACTTACTAACCGTAAGAAAAGTTAGAAGGAGATATTCAAGTAATTATTAATATTAAAAAATGTTTCTAGCTATGAATGTATCTCGCTAATTAAAACTGGCACTTTATATCAATGAGCCAATCACATGTATACGTATTTAAATTGTCCATGAATTTCTCCTTCTATGTCATGAATTTCTTGACTCTCAAAACGTTTTGGTACAATATTACGGATATTAATGAAAAAATCCGTTATTTTGTACCATGAAAAAAAATCAAAGCTTGAATTAGCACTTGCAGCATTTCGGAAGCAAGGAGGAATTCTTACTATGTCGGAAGCTATTGCTATAGGTATACATCGACGGGAACTTTATACGCTTCGAGATAGAGGAGATTTAGAAATTGTTAGCAGAGGCTTATATCGATTAGTCGAAATGCCTGCCTCTTCTTTGCCTGACTTTATTCCAGTTGCTAAAAAGATTCCAAGGGGGGTCATTTGTCTTATTTCTGCGCTAGCATTTCATGAGATCACCACTCAAATTCCTCACTTCGTTTACGTCGCTTTACCAAGTCAGACCCATAAGCCTGCCATCTCTTACCCACCCATGCGCTATTTCTGGTATACTGAAGAGCTACTAAAAACAGGAGTTCAAGAACACGCAATTGATGGGTGTACATTTAAGATTTTTGACATAGAAAAAACCTTGGTTGATTGTGTGAAATTTCGCAACAAAATCGGCATGGATGTCGTTCTTGAGGCGCTAAAGATGTATTGGCACAGCAGAAAGACAAATTTAGATAAACTCTTTGAATATGCTAAATTATTTCGTGTTAAGAAGATTCTAAAGCCAATTATGGAGACGATTGTCAGTGGATAAAGCTGTTGAAAAACCTAGAAAGAATCTTGGCGAGTCGATACGTCAACGGTTAAAGAATCTATCGGAGCAAAGAAATCGGCCATTTGATGAAATTCTCCGCTACTATGCTATAGAACGATTTTTGTATCGCCTTAGCCTTAGTCCTTATGCAGAGAAATTTTTTCTTAAAGGTGGCCTCATGCTGAAAGTCTGGGATTCAATGGATCATCGCGCCACTATGGATATCGATCTACTTGCTAGAACATCTAACCAGATTGATAATTTACAACGCATCATTACAGAAGTTTCAGAAATGAGCTGCGAGGAAGATGGGATCTCTTTTGATACGCAAAAACTCATTCTTCGCAATACACAAACTGGTGGGGATTACAACGGTGTAAGTAGTAGTTTCTCGGCAAAGTTATTCACGACAAAAATGCCTGTTCTTATTGACATTGGATTTAATGATGTCATCATCCCCAAACCTCAGCGAATTCAATATCCCACGCTTCTTGGAATGCCAAAACCAGTCTTGCTAGGCTATACTTTAGAAACTGTTATAGCTGAAAAACTAGAATCAATTGTAAAACTTGCTCTTGTGAATACTCGGATGAAAGATTTTTACGATCTCTGGACTATCTTAAGACATCATGAAATTAAACCCGAAAAGTTAAATGTTGCCATTCGCGAAGTGTTTGCAAACCGCAAAACTCCTTTACAGCCCCCGATAGCATTTACACGGGCATTTTATGATACCAAGGAAATCCAGCAACGTTGGAATAACTTTCTTTCTACCATGGGTAAACAGCAAGTTAAATTTGAGGATGTCATTTTGGAGCTGTCAAGCTACGTAAACAATTTTTTTGAAAACTGATCAATCTTCATAAATCTATTCTTAAATTGTAATAGACAGGACTTAACCTGACATTTGTGATAAAAATAAAGGAACCACGATTTAAAAGCCGCGAAGCTTAAAGTCCTGTTACTCATCAAAAGAGATAGGGCTAAAGTTGAAGTGAGCGGCCCCAAGCCCCACAAGGAGTGTCAAAATGTCAAATTTAGCAACTCATCAGAAAGTTATCACAAACAAGTTAGAAGTGTTAAAGTTAGCTGAAACATTAGGAAATGTCTCTTAAAGCTTTCAAGATGATGGGATATTTTAGAGATAGCTTTTATAGATTTAAAGAGCTTTACGAAACAGGTGGAGAGGCAGCTCTTCAGGATCTGACCCGCAAAAAGCCCTGCATAATAAGCAGATTGGACGAGTCTATCGAAAAAGCTGTGGTTGATTTTGCTCTTCAAAAGCCTGCTTATGGACAAATAAGAGTATGTAACGAGCTGAAGAAACAAGGAGTTATCATTTCGCCAGAGAGCGTGCGTTCTGTTTGGCTTAAGATATAATCTTTAAGACTTTCCAAAAACGTCTCAAAGCATTGGAAGCTAAGATGGTTTTAAGAAGAAATGATATTAATAGAGGACCAATTAAAAGCTTTTGAAAAAGCCAAGGAAGAAAAAGAGGCACATGGCGAAATTGAAACTGCACATCCAGGTTATCTACTATCCCAAGATACTTATTATGTAGGCACTATTAAAGGTATTTAGACGCATTTATCCATAGAGAGTAATCGATACTTATTCTAAGGTAGCCTTCGTCAAATTATATGATAGGAAAAATCCTTGGGTAGCAGCGGATATACTGAATGATCGAGTCATTCCTTGGCTTGAAGAGCAGGATGTTCGGATTTTGAGAGTATTAACCGACCGTGGGACAGAGTACTGCGGAGCAAGAGAGCAGCATGAGTATGAACTTTATCTGGCCATTGAAGACATGGACCATTCTCGCACTAAAGCTTGCTATTCTTTAAACCAATGGAATCTGCGAAAGGTTTCATCAAATCCTCCAGAACGAATTTTATGCCATAGCTTTTAGGAAGAAAGTGTTTAAAAATGTTGAAGAATCACAAGAGGATGT
>NZ_JSDQ01000064.1:0-37647 GCF_000813665.1 Neochlamydia sp. EPS4
AGCTTTTAGGAAGAAAGTGTTTAAAAATGTTGAAGAATCACAAGAGGATGTAGATAAATGAATGAATGAGTATAATAACGAGAGAACATATACAGGAAAGTATTGTTTTGGCAAGACGCCTTCACAAACATTCTTAGATGCCAAACATCTTGTGCCAGAAAAGATGTTAGATAAGTTACAACTGACAGAAATAGTATCTGCCAGGTAACTCATGCTTGCCAATTCAAGTACTATCTATGGCAATTCAATTGAAAACTTGCTAACAGATGTTTTGTAACTATTGTGCCACTTTACATTAACACCTTGCTTTTTTATAGAGGACCGCCTTGCTTGACGAGCTGATCCCAGTATTGGCACATTTCAGGAGACAAGTAGGGGCGTATGCTTTTAAAATCAGGATCTCTAAAAGGATACTCAGTGTCAATAAAAGCAAATTTTCCTGATAAAGTATAAGGAATATTATCAGGTCTATAGCTTGATCCATTGGCGCGACTGATAATAATATAAAGCTCATTGAGTATCTCAGGCGTTACCTTACTTCTCCATGCTAAATAATTTTGTTCCTTAGGAACAAGCTGCATGTCTTGTACGATCAATATTGCTACTTTGGGATCTACGCCGGCCGCTTTAGCAGGTGCATGGAAAGAGGGCAATACATAAATATATTTTTGGGGCACAGTAAAATACTGAATATTTTTTTTCCTTATTACTTTTCTTACTAAATTAGCGCCTGCGCAACGCCGAGCAAACCATTTCCAACCAGGAACATTACGTTTAATGCGAAGTTCAGTATCAAAATAAAGCTTAATCAAATAATCAGGTAAACTAGGATGTTTAGCTACAATGATAAAGCTTCTAGGTTGTTTGTAAAGTATGCTGAAACCTGCTTCTACTAATGTTTGTGAGTTAAAGGTAACCCTAGAGGTTTGGAAGATTTGATCTGCAATAGCGGTAATTTTTGAGTTAGCTGGTAATAGGTAGGGAGCCAGTTCTTTTTTAATTTTATTATTAACTAGAGGATTATCTGAAATATTTTTGCAGCTATAGGTTCGCTCTGCTAAAGTTTTATTCAATGGCTCTGCGGAGGACTGAGGCTCATCATTCAGAGTTAACCATATCGAATGAACTTCTTCCTCGCATCTTTTTAGCATACCTTCATCATTTATATAATGGGCTTTCTCATAAGCTTCTTTTATGGGAAAGAGGGTAGGATAGAATGCTATGGCTCTTGCCCATAAATATTCAATTTCCTCCGGCGCAAATGTAAGAGGAGAAAGAGGGGAGTCCTCTTGGGCAGTAGATTCAATATCTTCTTGAATATAAAAAAGCAAAGAGGCGATAGCTTGGATAGTTTGACCTTGTGTATCTTCCCTAGCAGGTGATATTTCAGCAAAAAGCGCCAAAGAGTAAAAGAAAGACACAAATAACGTGGGAAAAACGAAAAAAAGTTTATATTTTGTAAAGAACGTCATGAATACCATCTTGTTAATAGTGAGCCGCTTAGGTTATTTTATATTTTGTTTCATTCAAGACTATATATATTTATAAGTTTTTTAAAAGCAAAAAATAAGTGACTCAAGAAGAAAATATAAATACCTAGCTGCCTTCTTCCAGCAAGCAGAGGAGCCTTAAAGCTATGAATATAGGAAAAGGCGACAAGCGTTCTATCTTAATTTTTGATAAACTATCAGGCAAAAGGGCTTTTAAGCTTGCATGCAAGTTGCTTTTAGAACCAAGTGGCTAGCCTCTTCTTTTATAATCTCTATTTTCTTCCCAAGTAGACCCCATCATGGCGGTACGATTGTCTACAAATGAGAGCTTTCTCTAAAAGGTACCCTCAATCGAAGCGATCAGAATGGCAATTCTTCTTAGTTAGCTAGCCGCAAAGGAGATAAGTTAGAAATAGGCTAGCTTAAAGGCCATTTTTTCCTGGCAGCCAATGGCAAGCAAGCAGACTGGCTTAGGGAAGAAGAAGCTTAGAAATAGGCAAGCTTTACTCAGTTTTATGGCAAGAACCCGTATTAATGAATCGATAGATTATCAACTTATAAATTTAACTATTAAAATGAAGATATCCATTTAGGTTTCTAGCCGTAGGTTCCCTCAGGCTTTTCAGATGCCATCCAAGTTTTTCTACTGCTAAAAAGGTTAAAATATTAAAAAGTAGGTAAAATAGAGAAAAGTGAAGGCCTTTACTATTGCATGCCATTCCTTCACCTCATGTTCTTCGAATGTCTACACTTTTTTAAGAGAGATTAGAGGTTATAATTTAGCATCTAGAAGCAGCTTTTCAGCTTCAGCTTCTATTTCCCATTTTTGAGCAAGCTTTAAAGCTGTGTTAATTAGTAATAACTGAGGAGATAGGGGAGAGAGAGTAGCATCATTCAAATTTTCAATTGCATCTAAAATATGCTCTCTAATTGATTCATAAGCAGCTAATTTAGAAGATGTTTGTTTAGCTACTTCATAATATTTTTTTACTATCAAATCATGTAAAGCATCGAAATAACAATCAGCCTTAGGGCTAATATGTTGTAAGCGTCTATAAACAAGTTCAGGCTTCTCTGCTGCATCTTCTCTTGCAGAAGTGAGGCAAGCTATTCCTAGGATACTTGCTATTTTATTCTTTTTCTCTTGGGACAAATTAGTTTCTATTTGCTCATGTAAATTATATCCTGTGTCTACTAGATTTATAATTATAGAGTTTGCATAGCCTAATGTTTTTTTGTCTAAAGGCTCTAACAGGAAGGTTAAAAATTGTGGGAGGGTACCAAATGACTCAAGCCAAGGTTGCGGGGAATCCATTAAAAAAGAGGAAGAATTTCTTATAGTTTCCTGATAAGTTCTAATGATTTTAATTAAATTAGCTAGTTCGGTTTGAGTATGGATAAGCAATCTGGGAGCTACCACCTGCTGTTCATACATTTTTTTTAAAGACAATCTTGCCATTTCTACGCTCGTCCGATCGAGAGAATTTTCTATTATCTCATTATAAATAATTGCTGCATTTAACAGGCAGGCGGACCAATTTTTAGACTCTTTAGAATAAAGATAAGCTTTGTCGATATATATGCGAGAGAGTAGATGATTTATTTCATAAGTTGGCAGGGAGCTGTAGTAGAGCTCTAAAGGCGTACGATCGTTAACCTGATAAACCTCTAGGTCAGTCGATAAATACTTAATAGCTTTGTCATAACATTCATTAGCTCGCAATAAATTTTTCTCTATTTTGTTATTATCACCTACTGCCCAAATTTTGCCTGCATGAAAGGCTGCTACACTAGCTAGATAAGGAGGACACTGAGGATAGCTTTGAAGCTTATAATATAATTTTAAGAGAGAAGTTACCCTGCTATCATCTTCACTTTTAGCCGAATATAAAGATTCGGCTAAGCAAAAAATTAATAATATCGCTTGTTCAGGACAGAGTTGGTCAATAATTTCATCAACCAGGGCAAGGTCGCTCAGTTCATTTCTTAGCATATCCATCAATATTAAATTTAACTTAGATTGAAGGATGACTTCAGGAGGGTAGGATAGATCTTGCACAATTTCTTCAAACAATTTCTTTATGATCTCTAAATTAAGTCCTCGATTTAATGGATTGAAAGAATTTTTAAAAGCTTCTTCAGCCTGGTAGTAAATATTAATTTTTTCCAAGAAGGAAATGGGGATTACCGGAGAAAAGTGGTAAGATGTACTTGTTTGCATTGTTTCAAATACTCACGCTAAATTAAAGCTTTAAATTTCGGCTAATGGTGTGGATTATTTTCTCAAATATTTTAAGAGAAAAACGAGAAAAAATTCCTCTAATTTGTCTAAACCTCATCTTTTGATTTTTTATTCAAAAAAGCTAGGCTTTAAACACATAGATGCTTTCTTAGACCGAAGCATAACAAAGCTCATTAAATTAATCTATTTCTTTTTACGAGGCATAGAGCAAAGAAATTTACTTTTTTAGCTAACTTTTTTTAAGAGATTTTATGGAAAAATTAATTAATCTAATTAGCTTAGACCTTGCTTAAGGTTAGTTATCGAAGCTATTCATAGCTGAAAAAAAATTATTCGTATTCTCTTAAGCTAATCCATCTTTAGAGCCCTGCTTTTTATTTAAATAATAAATCTACATCTTCTCTAAGGAGTATCAAACTTATAAAGCTTCCATAAGCTTAGCTTTATTTATAAACCTTAGGAAGGATTGATAGGGGCAAAAAAAAATATTATTTTGTCCTCTACTCAATGGATTGCCTGAAGGCTTTGCCTTCTACAACAGAGGATTTAATGAGCCGAAAAATAAATTTTATGTTCATCTAAAGCAGGTATAGTTCGCTAAAACTTTTTTAAGCTCTATCCTCAGCCTAAAATATTTCTGATTTGCTTCTTCTGTGAGTAAAAAATTATATTTTAAATACTTTATAAGAATAAATTTTTTAGGGCGAGTAATCGGGGACCCTATGGATATCTCTTTCTCTATTTAAAACAGCACCTCTTACTCCTTTTTACTTGCATAACTCATATCAGTTTGTCAAAATAATCCCATTCGATGAATTTAAAAGATTAAATAAATTATGAATACTCCCTCTTTTGATGTAAGTTCTGAATGTAAAGTTTCACCTATGATGAGCCAGTGGCAAGCTTGCAAGCAAGCAGCAGGAGAAGCCGTTTTGCTTTTTCGCCTAGGGGATTTTTATGAAGCGTTTGATGCGGATGCTGTTTTAATTGCTAAGGAATTAGATCTTACGCTTACTAAAAGAGGCGAGATTCCTATGGCAGGCATTCCTCATCACACTAGTGAAGCTTACATAGATAAATTAGTATCTAAAGGATTTAGAGTAGCTGTTGCCGAACAAATAGGGGATCCTAAAACCACTAAAGGGATAGTAAAAAGGGAAATTGTTAGAGTTGTTACTCCTGGTACTGTGATTAACTCTACCTTATTATCCGATAAAGCAAACAACTTTTTTGCTTCTATTCATCGAGTAGGGGAGGTTTTTGGACTTTCATTTATTGACTTAACCACTAGTGAGTTTAGAGTGGTAGAGTTTGAAAATGAGCAAGAACTACTCAACGAAATTTTTCGTTTACGTCCTTCAGAATGCTTGGTCTCTCACAAATTTCAATCTAAGCATCAAGACTTATTAAAAAATCTTCGACAGGCGCAAGATTTTCTCTTAACAGCTCAAGAAGACTGGCGTTTTGAACATCAAACGGCTTATAATTTTTTAAGCAACCATTTTGGTGTTCATAATTTGGATGGTTTTGGCTTAAGAGGCATGCTAGCAGGTATAAATGCAGCAGGGGCTATCTTGAATTATCTTCAGGACAACTTGTGCTTATCGATCGAGCATATTCAGGAAGTTCGTACCTATTCTACCTCGCAATTTATGTCTCTTGATCGCATCACGCAAAGAAATTTAGAGATCACAGCCAGCTTGTATGATGGCTCTAGGAAAAGTACTCTTTTGAATATCCTAGATAAGACCTGTACTCCTATGGGTGCACGTTTGTTGCTTAACTGGGTAAAGCTTCCACTTCTTTCCATAGAAGAAATTAAGCGTCGCCAGGATGCTATTGAGGCTTTTTTCAATAATAAAACAGCTATGGATTTAGTTAAAAAATTGCTAGGAAGGGTCAGGGATTTAGAACGGTTGATGATGAAAATTAGCTCCGGCTATGCCTCGCCCCGAGATTTGGTAGCTTTAAAATGTTCTTTTGAAGAATTTCCCCAACTTAAGCAAGCTTTGCAGCCTTTGACTATTTACTCAACCTTATTGGAGCAAGAGGAACAAAAGTTAGAAAATCCGACCTCAATGACAGATCTAATCACTCGCGCTTTAGTCGATGAGCCCCCCTTAAAGATCAGTGACGGCCAAGTTTTTCGTGAAGGCTATAATAATGAATTGGATGAATTGCGTTCCATCCGTCAAGATAGCAGAGCCTGGTTAGCTAATTATCAAACGCGTTTACGCGAGGAGACAGGAATTAAAACCTTAAAGGTAGGTTTTACGCGCATGTTCGGATATTACATAGAGGTGAGCAAAGGTCAATCTGATCGTATGCCCGCAACTTTTCAGCGTAGGCAAACCCTGGTCAATGGGGAACGTTACATCACTTCAGAGCTAAAGGAATTTGAGCAAAAAGTTTTAAATGCTGAAGAGCGGATTTTAGCCATCGAAACAGGCCTATTTAATGCCCTTCGCGAAGAAGTAACTAAGTATACAAAGCAAGTTTTTAGCATTGCTCAAGCTATAGCCAAAATTGATGCCTTACGTTCATTAGCGGAAGTAGCACTTTTCTATGATTATACGCGGCCTATCGTAGATCATAGTAGTATTTTACAAATTATTAGCGGCCGGCATCCTGTTATTGAAGCCATTAATACGGGAGAAAAATTTGTCCCTAATGACACTCTCATGGATAATGAGGCTAATCTTTTACTGCTCATTACAGGCCCTAATATGGCAGGCAAGTCTACCTATATTCGCCAGGTAGCTTTGATAACTATTATGGCGCAAATAGGTTCTTTTGTTCCTGCTAAAAGCGCTCATATCGGTATCGTCGATAAAGTGTTTACACGCATAGGAGCTAGCGATGACCTTTCCCGTGGCCAATCCACTTTTATGGTCGAAATGACTGAAACAGCAAATATTTTAAATAATGCTACTGCCAGGTCTTTGGTCATTTTAGACGAAATTGGAAGAGGGACAAGTACCTATGATGGAATTTCAATCGCTTGGTCAGTAGCTGAGTATTTATTAACAACCGAAGGTAGCCAGGCTAAAACTCTATTTGCAACGCATTATTGGGAGCTAACAAAATTAGAAGAACGCGTGCCGGGTGCAGTCAATTATCACGTAGCCGTGCATGAAGCAGAAGATGTCATTGTTTTTCTGCGCAAAATCGTGCGGGGAAGCACAGATAAAAGTTATGGAATCCATGTAGGCCGTCTAGCAGGCCTTCCTTTACAAGTTATTTTAAGAGCTAAAGAGATTTTAGCGCATTTAGAAGAAAACGCTAATCAAAAAAGCGTTTTTGAACCCTCCAAGCCTAAAAGGCAGATGCCAGCAAAAAAAAATAAGTTTAATGAGAGGCAAATGACTTTCTTTGGATAATTTCACCTAGAAATTAAATTGCTAATAATTAACCTTATGAGCTTCACTTTTTATATATTTTTAATTTTAAATTGACAGATTTACAAGCAATATGCGAATAAGAAGATGTCCTTAAAAATAAATTCTTAGGAGGTCTCTTATGGATACAAAAAAACAACATCAGCAAAAAAATTCCTCACAACAGTCTAACGCAAAAACTAATTCTTCATCGCAGAAACAAGAATCGCATCAGCAAAATAAAAATAATTCCACAAGCAAAAAATAAATTTCTAATGAGCCAGTTATTCCAGGAGCGCAAAACGCTCCTGGAAGAGTAGGATTTTTCTTAATTTGATCGTCTATCTTCTCATCATAACCTCGCTAATTTAACCTAAATACATTTAAATATTAAAAAATACTAATGAGGATATGGCTGTAGATTTATTTAAAATCCTGTAGAGAGAGTCAGTTAAATTTTACAAGTCTTTAAGTAGGCAATGATAAATAAAGCCTTTCTTAACACAAAACATTATCACCAGCAAAGGACAGAATTTTTTTTCAAAGATCAGTCTAAATATTCTCAAGAGCAGGGTTACTATCTGTTATATCAATCTTTTTAAGTTTACCCTTTAGCTCAGATGCGTTAAGTCTATCGATTAAGTTAGGGGTGTCAAGAGTAGACGCACCCTATAAAAACATGCTCAAAAAAGTTCCTTTTAAAAGAAAGATTAAAGGCTAACCAAAAAGAAAAGTCCAAACGCAAAAATCTGGTTAAGCTTTATTGAGTCCGTATGTTATCGTAAATGCATGATTAAAAATTTTTGTAGTTTGATAGCTCTTGATATCGATGGAACTCTAGCAGTAAAAATGCAAAACATTCCGCCGACAGTGATTCATTATTTGACAACCCTACATCAGCAAGGAGTTATGTTTGTCTTTGTAACAGGACGGACATTTGAGTTTGGCCATCAGGTATTAAAAGAGCTTCCCTTTAGCTATTATTATGCAGCTCACAATGGAGCTATACTTTTGTCCATGCCAGATCGTAGAGTCATCATTAAAAAATATTTGGATTGCTCCGTTCTTCTTTCTATGGAAAAAATTTGTGAAAGTACATCTACTGATTTTGTAATCTATACGGGCCTAGAAGGAAACAACCTATGCTATTACCGTCCCAGCCATTTTTCTCACAACCTTCGATACTATCTAGAAAAGCGACGTCAAAGCTTTAATGAGGAGTGGATTGCTGTAGAAAATTTTAAGGAGATCTCTTTTAAAGAGTTTCCTTCCGTTAAATGTTTTGGGGAGGAGGAGACAGCTCAATATGTCGCAGAAAGGATGGAAAAAAACTTAGAATTGCATGCGCCTGTTATTAAAGATCCTTTTGATGAGGGTAATTATGTCGTTCAAGCCACTCACTCACAAGCTAATAAGGGCTATGCTCTTCGCCAGCTAATTGATCAATTAGGATATGAAGGAGTCGTTATTGCCGCAGGCGATGATCTAAATGATTTAAGTATGTTTGAACAAGCTCACATTAAAGTGGCTATGGCTGATGCTCCTTTGCAGCTTAAAGCCAAAGCAGATATTATTGCTCCGCCTGCTTCATCGTTAGGAATCATAAAAGGTTTAAAGGAAGCGCTCGCACAGTAAATGAAAGTATCAAAAAATACTAATCTATATCCTCTTGTGACTGTGGGAGCCCTAATTGTAGCCGATGATGGAGAGATTTTGCTCGTGCACTCTTTTAAATGGAAGGTGGACTTTACCATTCCAGGAGGAAAAGTTGAGCTGGGAGAGTCCAGAGAGAAAGCAGTAACTCGCGAAGTTTTAGAAGAAACAGGATTATTTATTGAAGATTTGCGTTTTGCTTTAGTCCACGATTCTATATATTCTTCTGAATTTATTAACCCCAATCACTTTGTCATGAATGACTACGTTGCACGTTTATCGCCAAATTCTTCTAAAAATCATGTTATTCTTAATGCAGAAGCTGATCACTACATTTGGATCTCTCCCGAAAAAGCTTTAGGGTTAAGCTTAAATCGAGAGCTATATAGCTTGATTGAATGGTATATACAACACCCTTACCAAAACTTTTAATATGTTAGGAATCGTCGGATTTAAAAATTATCGTCTCTCTTGTATTATCGGTGTCTACCCATACGAACGTAAGCATCCTCAAGAATTATCAATAGATGTATGCTATGAAATAGATTTTGCGCTTATCACCCTTTCAGATGACTTATCAAAGGCTGTTTGCTATGCAAGCTTAGCAGAGTTTTGCAGTCAAGTTGCCCAAGAAGGTGCCTATCAAATGCTAGAAACTTTAGCTCACGAGCTTGTTCTTAAGCTAGCAGATAAATTTTCTCTTCATTGGGTAAAAGTGATGATAAGAAAGGAAAAGGCTATTTCTTTAGCATCTTGTGCATTTGTCGAGTTAGAATATGGAAATAGGCTTTCAACATGAAGTGGACATTAGTAACAGGGGGAGCTAAAAATTTAGGCGCAGCGATTTGTTTAGAGTTAGCTAAGCAAGGGCATGCGGTAGCCGTCCATTATAATACAAGCAAGGAGGAGGCTCAGCTTGTTGTAGAGAAATGCTCTTATTATCAGATGCCTGTCCAGGCAGTCCAAGGCGACTTTTCTACCTTTGAGTCTACCCAACGCTTTATTAAGGAATATCAAAAGCATTTTGCTGAGACTAAAAATTTAATTAATAACGTGGGAAATTACCTACTCGGGTCTAGCTTAAAGACAAGCATATGTCAATGGCATGATCTATTTCAAACTAATCTACATGCTCCTTATTGTCTGATAAAGAATCTTTTACCTAGCATCAAAAAATGGAAAGGATCAATTATCAATATTGGAGTTGCTGGCTTGAATGCAAACCGTGCAGATACTTATGCAACCGCTTATACAGTCTCCAAGTCAGGTCTTTTGATGCTAACTAAATCGCTAGCTCTTGAGCTTGCAGTTGATCAAGTGCGAGTAAATATGATCTCCCCAGGATATTTAGAAGAATCTTTGGATCTCCCTCATCCTATAACAAAAATTCCTATGCAGCGGGTAGGCCGTAGAGATGAAGTGGCACAATTAATAGGATACCTACTGTCTGACCAAGCCTCATATATAACTGGACAAAACATTGAAATTGCAGGAGGAACAAGACTATAACCATGCAAGATGATTTACCCATCCACAACACCTTGGAACGTCAGCTTAATGAGATGGCTTTAGCAGCCGGACGCAAAAGGCAGAGCAAGCAAACTGGCTTTATTCATTACTTTTATCCTGAGCCAGAAGATGATCTTTCGCAAACTATTCCTGTTGCTGAAAATGTTTGGTTTATCCTGGCGTTACTAAGAAGTAAAACAGGCGAGCAAATAGCTGAAGCAAAAGATAGCTTAGAACGCTTACTTTACTTTCAGAATCCATTAGATGGTAATTTTCCAGTGTACATGCATGAGTACCCTCATTGTAAAGATAAATTTTTTGGGGCTCAACTTTTACCTGCATTTTATTATATATTGAAAGAGTTTCATGCTGTTTTAGGGGTTGATCTTCGACACCGTTTAGAATCCGCGATAAGTCATCTGCTATCTTTTCTATTAAAAGCTTATACCGAACAAGCCTCCACCTATTCAATAGGGCTAAAAATTGCTGCTGCTGCGAAAATGTTAGGTATTGAGTTAAAAAACAAAGCATTTGGAACCTATGGAGAACAGCTTTTGCAGCAGCTTCTTTCGATAAAAATGCAGGCAGCCTGGTTTATTCCCTCTTTTATTGCCGATATTTGCATTGCTTTACAGCTAGCCTATACGCATATTCAGCACTCAGAATGGCTCGCTTTTTGGCAGCATTTAGCAGCTACTTGGCATGCGCCTACAAAATCATATATTGGACCATGGCTTAAGCTTTATCAAGCTAGGGATGAGCCTCAGCCGACTTTATATGATCTATATCTAGGTTATTTTGGTAAAGAATTCTCTAGCCGAGCTTTAAAAGAAGCCGCATATCATCTGCAGGCCGTACAGATACGTCCTACGGGAGAATTTTTGCCTGTTAAAAGTCTACCTTTCACTTTTGCAGGCTCCTGGCAAGAAAGCCGCTGGCTTACCCATCAAGAGAAGACCTTTGCCTACAGCTTGATTGATAAAAAAGCTCTTTTTAAAGGGTTCGAGGAAAATGCTTTTCATCCATTGAGCATCATTTGGGGGAACGAGCATAAGGTTCATTCTTTTGTATGCCAGAAAAGCAATTGGGAAAATCTAGAATTTAATATTAAAGATCAAGAAATTGAACTAGATTTTGCTTTATCGGCTGTACCTGAACTAGAAGAGCGCGAAAAATGCCGAGAGCTTTCTTTCTTTTTTGACGTTGATCCTACAGCTGAAATAAGTTTAGAAGGCCAATTAGCTTCTACCTTTGAATTAGGGGAAACCTTTATTTTAAATACTTCACACATTGCGTTGTCTTTAAGGATTGTTAAAGAAGCTGGAGAGGGCAAATTTATGGGCCATCTAATGCGTGGAAACCGCTCTAGTCAAAATCAGCTTAAAGGGATTAATCGTTTCCAATCTTATGATTGGAATGTATTTATTAGAACCTTAAGGCGCGAGGCCACCTGTAAACTTAAAGTCCGATTACAAATTATGCGATGTGTAGACTAAAGTTATTGCTGCTGGTCTTTCTTTGCGCTTGTACATACAAGCCTCAAAGTGAGAATTACCGGCTTTTTTATCATCATTTAGAGCAAGCTTGCCCAAGAAAAGTATGTGAAGAAAAAAGCCCTTACTTTTTAGTTATTCTAGTTGAGGCACGGCATCTAGACTATTCATGCCCGCGGTCATTTTTTAAAACTTTAGCTAAACATCCTAGCGACGGTACAAAAAATGGAGATGTTGGGCATGCCTGGATTTACCTGCAGGGAGTGCTAGAGGAGGATAGCCAAGAAAAGAGCAGCTATGTATTTCTAGAAGGAGGCCATTCGGGAGAATTAGGATATATGCAGCCCCGCTATATGGAAGGAGTATTTCTCCAAGCTGAACAGGGCGAGAAAAACCCTATTGCTTATTTATGGCAGACGCAGCATGATGGTTTTTTTCAATACGGTCCTGGCTGCCATTATCCCACCTTTGCAGCTAAGATAAATTTAACAGCCTCGCAATTTCACTTAATCTTAAAATTCATACAAAATTATTCCTTCTCTAACTACGCCATTATAGGCAATCAGTGCTGCTCATTTGCTACTCAAGTAGCTGCCTTGGCAGACCTCATTCTAGAGAGTAAAATATCCTTAAAAATAGATCCATTTTTTCATATAGGAAACAACACAATCTGCTTGTGGGAGGATCCTCTTTATTCTCAAATTACCTTCTTCTCGCCTGATGTGTTAGAAAAAAGTTTAATGCAAGCTGTAGCGGAAGGGCGTGCCGAAGAAGCCCTTACCTGGTATAAAAAAAAGTATCCTTTGCGATGTCGATGGAAAAAAGAAGATTTCTTCCTATTTCCAAAACGTTACCTGCGCTTAAAAGCTTTGTAATATCTTTTAAAGAAACTACTTCTGTAAAGCTTAAAAAGGGGAATCACCTTCCTAGCCGCTCTCTCTTCTTAAAGAGAGGTTTGATTAAGTATAGGAGTGCTTAAGAGGCGGCTCAAAAAGGGTATAAAAAATTTTGTAAGTTTTTATAAAGATATCCAAGCCGGTAATAAAGAAAGCCTATTAACCAATATTTTTTATCAATTAAAATATTTATTATATTATATTTTATTCCAGATATAATCAAGGTTGAAAGCATCCATGAATCCATGAAGCCATTCAACCTAGATTTTAAAATTTTATATGTTGTGGCTTACACACTCGATAGGGTAGGGCTGTCGACAGCTACTCCCATTGAGTGTAAACCATTGTCCACATAGATAAGCGAGCCTGTGATTGCAGAGGCTAGGGGAGAGAGTAAGAAAGCTCCCACATTTCCCACTTCTGTCGCTTGTAAACTTTTGGCTAGAGGAGCGTTAGCCTCGCTATAATCAATCATACGCTCTATAAATCCAATCGCTTTAGCAGCTCGGCTGCGAAGAGGGCCTGCGGAAATTGTGTTCACACGAATGTTCCACTTGCGTCCCGCTTCCCACGCTAAGGTACGGGTATCGCTTTCTAAAGCTGCTTTGGCCGAGCTCATTCCACCTCCATATCCTGGGATAGCCTTTTCAGAAGCAATGTAAGTAAGAGAAAGAGTAGCTCCACCTGCATTAATCAGGGGACCTAGATGAGCAAGTAAACTTACGAAAGAATAGGATGAAGCACTAATTGCAGCCAAATATCCCTTTCTGGAGGTGTCAAGCAAGCTTTTTTGAACTTCAGGGCCGTTAGCTAAAGAATGCACGAAAATATCTATTTTACCGTAATCTTTTCTGATAGATTCAGCTACGTCAGAAATAGTATATTCAGTAGCTTCTTTATATCTTTTATTTTCTTTAATTTCTTCGGGTACATCATCCATGGAGTCAAAAGAGGCATCAAGTGAATATATTTTGGCTATTTGCATGAGGGAACCATCAGACAAAACACGTGATTCATCAAATTTACCGCTAGCTAAATTATTGCAAAACATTCTCATCATAGGCGTCCATGTCCCTATCAATATCTCGGCACCTGCTTCCGCAAGGGATTTAGCAATAGCCCATCCATACCCTTGATCATCACCTATACCGGCAATAAAAGCTTTTTTTCCTTTAAGATCAATTTTTAGCATATATACCTCACAGTTAAAGAACGATAGAATAGAGAATTATAGTGATCTTGTAAAGGGATGTCTGCCTGCAAGCTTTGACTGCATGCTGTAGGATAATGCAAGCTTATTTCAGCATATCTTATGCTTAAAAGCACATACCTAAAAACGAAATGCATTTCTTATCGCTTAGCTGCTTCAAATGAGCAATAAGACTAAAAATAAATGCTACTAAAAATCTCCCTTATTTTTACTGACAAATAGCTTGCGTATGAATGATAACAAAAAATATAATCTTTTTACTTTAAAACCCCCAGCTTGCAAATTTTACCCTACACTTAATGCTTGTTATGAAAAAGTATTTAAAATTTTTTATCCTTTTTAGTCTATTTATTATATGCGCTTATAGTGCAGGCCGTCTTTATTATGCTTTGACGGGAGGCTTTACCATAGGTAATATTAGTTCTAACTTGTCTTATAATGAAAAATGGGTCACTCCTCCCTTGTCCTCTTCAGAAAAGGAAGATCTACATCAAATCCTTTCTCAAAAATTTAGATATCTGGGAAAAGGATGCCAATCCTATGTGTTTGCAAGCGAAGATGGCTTATATGTTTTAAAATTTATCAAGTATCAACGTTTTCGACCTCAAGCCTGGCTAGATTATTTTGCTTCTATTCCCTTTGTCAATCGCTATAGGCTAGCAAAAATAGAAAAAAAACATAATAAGCTTAATATGCTATTTACAAGCTGGAAGATAGCCTATGAACATTTAAAGCCAGAGACAGGTTTAGTGTATGTGCATCTTAATAAAAGCCACGACTTAAAGAAGTCTCTTACTATTTACGATAAATTAGGTTTTGCTCATCAGCTTAACATGGATGAAATGGAATTTTTGCTTCAAAAGCGAGCCACTATGCTATGCTCGACTATTAATAATTTTGTCACAAATAATCAAGTGGATGAAGCAAAAAAGCTTATAGACAACCTTCTTAAAATGATATTGTCAGAATATCAGCGGGGATATGCGGATAATGATCATGCTTTAATGCAAAATACGGGAGCGATTGGTACTGCCCCTTTTCACATAGATGTCGGGCAGTTTGTTGTCAATCTTAATATTTCTGATCCCACTGTATATAAACAAGAACTTTTTAGTAAAACTTTTAAGTTTCGTTTATGGCTTGCTAAGCATCATCCGGAGCTAAAGACTTATTTAGATAAACATTTACTTGAGATCATTGGTCCAGAAATGCATCAGCTTATTCCGCGGTTAAAAAATCCCCACGCCTGGTCAGTTGAGGCTTAGAAGCCCAAGGAGCTAGTTTCTTACGAATAAATTAAGAAATGAGAAAAAATTGAAGTGCAAGTCTGAAGGAAAAGGTTAGCTATCTTTATTTTAACAAAAGTCTTCTCTAGCATGGTTAAAAAAAGGGGGAGTGGGGGAGCTTCATTAGTTAATCTAAAGAACCCTTATGTCAATCCTTATATACCCTGACTTCTAACACAGATTTATAGGGGGGTTCCTAAAATGTTGAGAAAATAAAGGGCAGGGTTGCTTAAAAGAATGCCTCAGCAAATAAGTAATATTCTAGCTTAAGGGGAAATATCTACTTTAGGAAGATAGATAATCAAAACTGCAATGTTTAGAAGCAAGTCCTGCCAATATAAGCAATTCTTTATCAAAAGTATATTGATTAAAAAAAATGCTTAAAAAAAAGCCGCCTACTTTTCATTATTCTAAAAGAGAATGCAAGAGGGAGCCATGACTAATCAGCATGATAACACCTTATTAGCACACAGTTTTATCATGCTTATTATTTTATACAGAAGAGGCTGCTTCTTCCCATGCTTGTAAAGCTTCTTCAAATTGTTTTTCTAGCTTCTCTTTTTGGGCTATGAATCTTTGAATTTCTTCTTTAGGGGTTTTAAGATAAAAATCTACTGCTGCCATTCTTTCATCCAGGCCTTTGATTTGCTCTTCAAGTTGCTGGCATTTTTTTTCCACTTGAGCTGCTATTTTTTCCTGTTGTGATTTTTGGCTACGTAGGTTTTTTTGATCCTGATAACTTGACTTTTCAGTTAGCTTTTCATCAGCTTTCATCTTTACCGGCTTTAAATTTTTACTGAGCAAATCCATTTCTCTTTTTTCAATGTATTCTGCGTAACTACAATCGTAAGTTTGTACGCCGGTAACGCTTATCTCTATGACCTTTTTAGCAAGATGAGTGATAAAATGGCGATTGTGACTAACAAAAAGAATGGTCCCCGTGTAATGGTTTAGAGCTTCTAAAAGAGCTTCAATAGCTTCCATATCTAAGTGGTTAGTAGGCTCATCAAAAATTAAAACATTACCTTTAAGAAGCATCATCTTAGCTAAAATAAGGCGAGCTGTTTCGCCACCACTTAATAGCTGAACAGACTTTTTTACATCATCGCCAGTAAATAAAACACGTCCTAAAATTTCTCTTAGCTTTTGCTCAGGTGTTTGAGGGTCTTGTTCACTTAACCACTCCAAGAGAGAAATGTCTCCGTTGACTTCACGATGATGATCTTGGGGAAAATAGGCGACTTGCGCAGCATGGCCCCATTCCCAAGAGCCTTGCTCGCACTTTAATTGCCCTGTTAAAATTTCCAATAAAGTTGACTTGCCAATCCCATTAGCGCCTACTAAAGCTATGCGTTCACCCCGTTCTACTTCAAAAGAGACTTGATGGAGCACTTGCTTGGTTCCATAAGATTTGCTAATATCCTTGGCTTTAAGAACAATGGCTCCAGACGAGCGATGGGGTTCAAATTTAAGCCGAGGATATAAACGAGAAGTAGGAGTAAAGTCCAATTCAGCCATTTCATCTTCAATTTTATCTACTAATCTCATTTTAGACTGCGCTTGGCGAGCCTTACTAGCTTTAGCCTTAAAACGATCAATGAAATTTTGCAGATCCTCTCGGCGCTTTTCCTGCTTAGCAAAGGCTAGCTCTTTTTGCTCTACAGCTGCTGCTTTAGTTTTCAAAAAATCCTCGTAATTACCTTTATAAGGAGTTATTTTTTGATGGTCTAAGTCTAACATATAGTCACAAATCACGTTTAAAAAATCTCGATCATGCGAACTGATAAGCAGTGTGCCCGGAAAATCTCTTAAGTATCCTTCTAACCATTTGATAGAATAAAGGTCTAAGTGGTTTGTCGGCTCATCGAGTAGGAGGATGTCAGGCTTACTAAACAAAACCTGCGCCAGCAAAACTCGTAGCTTATAACCTCCTGATAAAGTAGATAAATTTTGATGATGGATACGGTCTGGTAGCCCTAAACCTTCAAGAATTTTGCCCGCAACGCTTTCTGCTGAATAACCATCTTGTTCTTCAATAATTTTTTCAAGATCGGCTAATAAATGACAGGCTTCTTCATCAAACTCCGGCTTTTCTAAAAGGATATTTTTTTCTTCTAAAGCTTTCCATAATTTTGCATTTCCCATCAATACAGTATCTAAGATAGGCACCTGCTCATACAAAAAATGATTCTGCTTCAGTGTGCCTAAAGCTAGTTGAGAAGGAATACAAAATTCTCCTTCTTCAGCGGTAAGATCTCTAGCAAGAATTTTTAAGAGTGTCGATTTTCCTGCTCCATTTGCTCCAATAAGGCCATAATGGTTGCCAGGATTAAGCTGAAAAGATGCATTTTTAAAGAGGATTTTACCTCCAAAGCGCATAGAAAGGTTAGTAGCAGAAATCATATAATGAAATAAGGGATTTAAAAAGTAGAATTAAAAAAGTTAAAAGCTCTTTAAAACCTTCTAGCTATCTAGTAGGAAAGAGCCTGGATAATAAAATGTATTTGCTTGCTTAGGAAGGAGTTAATTACTCTTTCAAGATTTCAATAGCCTGTGAAATATTTTCTTTCGTTATCTCCATGACACCATATAATTTTTTACCTTTTTTAGTTTTTTCATTGACCAGAACTAATGTAGGCGTGCTGTCGATATCAAATTCTGTAGCCAGGGTCTTAAAATATTCTAAGCCAAGAGCAACCTCAGAATAATTAAGTTGAGTATAGTGGGCATCCTGCTCTTTAGCAATTTTCTCAATTTGCTCATCCGTAGGGGTTTCAGTATCACTGGAAAGCTGAGTTAAAGAATCGCGTAGCTCTAAATATTTATTCTTATCATGAACCATAAAAGATAAGTTGTAAGGCGTGAAATTTAAGCTAGAGGGATGAATAGCAAAATCTACATAGGTTAAGCGAGTATTTTTCATAAGCGTAGGAACTAGCTCTTTTAATTTTGGCTCTAGCTGACGGCAAGCAGGGCAATGCCAGTCACTAAAAAAATAGGCATCAATTTTGCTGTTTAAATTCCCAAATACAATGCTATTTTTGATAGAATTTTCTGCCGCTTGCAGTTCATCTACTTTTGCTAATCCTATTGATGATATAGAAAAGCCGGTAATCAGAGCCATGACAATTGCAAGCACTTTGGGTAAATTTAACGCCATTTTAATCCTTTTTGAATCAGGTAGAGGTTGTTTATAGTGGTTAAAGTAGCTTAAAAGATAAGCTAAAGAAGTAATTACTATCGAAGCTGCAATACAGAGGCATAACGGACACCATTGACCAATCCATACTTTCTGAGCATAAATAAAAACTATCTCGGCTCCTAATGCTCCTGCCAGCATGATTGCCGCCATGAAAGATAAATTTTTTTTATAATAGGCTCTCCAATGTAACAAAGATAGAATAGGGAAAAAAATCATCCCCACATATTCCAGCTGGAAACCAAATAAACGGTAATCATGTGTCGCCGCACATTCCTGGGTACAAATTTGTAGCCAAGAAATAATGGAGAATATCCCACCAGTAATGATGGCTAAACTACTAATCGCATTGAGATATTCTTGATATTTGTTAGCTGGTAAGTCTTTAGGCATCAGTGAATGATTCGTACCCATATCTCCCGATATGTAAATTTTTTCATACTAAAATATTACATATTAAGTTTACTGTCAAGAGAGTTATTGGGCGCAGAAATTTCTAAATCCTATCTAAGCTATCCAGGAATATTGAAGTCGTTAGATAGCATCTTTTATGTGATTCTAAAAGGCTATCGACTTATTCATCAAAGTACTAATTGAAATAAAGGTCGAGTCTGCTTTTTCTAAAATAGGAGTAACTTTTAAATTTTTTATTAAGGGCTATAAGCATAAGAGCATCTCTTGATAAGCACTATATTTTTGCCGAGAAGTTTATTAGACTCGCTATGATTCTTTTCTATAAAAATATTTACAACAATTCTACGATGTATTTCGAAGAGGGTTACCATCAACTTTAAGCAATCTAAGTTTAGGAAGCTGCCGAATTGCTATAGGGATAGACATAACCAGGTTGTTGCTTAATTGAAGGTCTTCTAACTGGGAAAGCTCCCCGATTTCCTCAGGCAGGGCGGCTAGCTGGTTGCCGTCTAACCAAAGCTGTACTAACTGAGAAAGCTGCCCTATGGTTGCAGGAAGGGCGTTTAGCTGATTATCTCTTAAGTCAAGCATTCTCAGCTGAGAGAGCTGCCCAATAGCTTCAGGTAGAGCAGTTAGGTAATTACCGCTTAACCAAAGCTCTTGCAGCTGAGAAAGTTGACCAATAGCTGAAGGTAGAGCAGTTACCTGGCTGTCCATTAACATAAGCTCTTGTAGATTAGTAATTAGACCTATTTCTACAGGCATAACTGTCAAGCCTGAGTCACTCAAGCTCAGGCAGGGGGTATATTTGAAGTGCTCTTTTATAGGTACGACGGTCAAGTATAGGTCCCGCCTGGTGCCATTTTCAATGCGCCCTTGCATCCACTGTGCTAACAGCTCTCCTTTTTTCTTCAAAGGTAAAGCTTTAATCTGTGGTTGGTTTAGGTATTCGGTTCCTCCGGGTAGCTTTTGCCAAAATAGGAGGCGGTTAATATTTAGCAGATAGGAGGAATAATTTGAAAGAGTGAAGGCCTTGCTTTCCTGAGTATCTCTTTCAAATTCTAAGGGAGAAAGGGAGGCGGCTAAGTTAAAAAGCTTTTGAAAGATGTGGGTTACCTTTTTTTCAATAGTAAGATCGGGTTTGATTTTG
Source organism: Neochlamydia sp. EPS4 (assembly GCF_000813665.1). Taxonomy (NCBI): domain Bacteria; kingdom Pseudomonadati; phylum Chlamydiota; class Chlamydiia; order Parachlamydiales; family Parachlamydiaceae; genus Neochlamydia; species Neochlamydia sp. EPS4. Next base: position 19,920 of record NZ_JSDQ01000064.1, read on the forward strand.
TAAATCTTATCCAAAATACGAGCTTGTTTCATTAAATCCCCATTCCCATTAGGAAAATGAACCTGGAGGATTGCACTGTAAAGCGAGGCCATGGAAAGAATAGCGGTGGATGAGGAGGTGTAAGCTTGAATTTCTTTAATTGTAGAAATAGATGAAGAAGAGATTGAATTAGAAGATTGAGGGGTGACTGTGGGGAGAGAGGGGGAGTCCTGATAAATTTGCTTCAGCTTTTCAACGACAAATTGCCTAACCTTTTTATTTTTTCCTAGTAATTTTTCCGTCCATTTATAACTTATCTTTTCTTTTTCAGTTAGATCCTCATCCTCCTGACTCATCAACTCTTCGACTTGATTCTCTAGTATCTTCTTTAGAATTGAGCTTTCTTGAATGGAAGGCTCTTCTAGCAGATCGAATAAGAGCTCAGTATAGCATTCTTTAGGAGAATCTGTAGAAAGAAGGCTTTTTTCTTTGTCTTTATCTTTGCTCGAAAAAAGAGGAGTAACCTGCTGTGAAGATAAAGAGGCTTCTGAGGAGCGTCTAAGGCAAAATTCAAGATAGGCTTGAGCTTTCTCATAGGTAGGAGTTAATTGCAAAGCTTGCAGTAAGGCTTCTATGGCAGTTGCATGCTCCCCTTTTTCAGCAAGCTGTTTACCCCGTAAGAAATGTTCTACAGCTTCTTCGCTAGGCTCATGCTTAAGTTCTTCTAGTGGATGGGACTCAGCCGTTTCGGCCAGATGCCTTACAGTGTAATTTGGAGCATGTCTTTCAATAGGCGTTCTATCTAGAGGACAAAGTTTATTGCGTGCCAAGCATTGAATGACGGTATCTTCGTTAAAGGTATGGCCACAAGGAAACAGAGTAACTGCCCGGGTCATTAGCTCTCCTGAGACCGCGTCTTCTATATTTTCTGAGACTGTAGTACGGAAAGCTACCTGGGTGCTAGGAGTAGAATTTGGCGGCATCATATAAGCTCCTTAGAATTTTGTGATAAGAAATTACCCTACCTTTTTTGCCAAAAACTTACTCTTTTTCTTCTTTATTAAGCAATTTTTATTTTTAATAGATAAAAAAGAGAAAAAGCCTTATCTCTATTTTATAAAGGCTCTAGCGGATTCCTTTAGCCTTTTATCAATTTCATTTCGATTTTTTGCATTAGCTTCCCAAGTTTTTTGCTCACCAATCTTCTTTTATAGCCTGCCGTCAGCCTTATGTATCTGTAGATAATTCATTTAGAAGCAAATAAATGCTTTTTTTTCTTTATTCTTTGCTCTTGACTCTCTTCGAATTCATTTTTTGTTCTAAGCAAGCAATTAAAATTTTAATGAGAAAAATCCTCAGCATGGCTTACGTTAAAGCCCTAACTCCATTTATTCTCTCTAGGGCCTGTTTGCTAGAGAAGTAACGATGGCCTGAAGATCCTTTCTTAAGCAAAACAGAGTTAGATAATGGAAGATTTAAAGTCTGCATGCAAAGCTTAAAGCTCTATTAGCAAGTATTACTATTATTGAAATATTCATTAGCGAAAATTTAGAAAAGGGAGGGAGAATTAAGCTTGAGGACCCCTTCTTCTAGGAGATAGCTTTTATTGCAAAGAGCTGAAAGCTTATCATCGTGCGTAACAATAATGATTGCTTTATCTTTTTCTGAAGCAAAATCTAACAGAAGTTGATGAATATCTTGCGCTGTTTGCTTATCCAAGTTACCAGAGGGCTCATCGGCAAAGATGATATCAGGATCATTGCAAAGTGCACGAGCAATCGCTATGCGCTGTTTTTCTCCACCCGATAAAAGCTTGGTATCAAAGTAGGCGCGGTCTTCTAAGCCTACGCGCTCTAGTAAAGAGCAAGCTCTTTGATAAGCCTTACTTCCTTTAGCAATAGATTTACGGGCGATACGCGCTGGCATCAGAATATTCTCTAGCGCGGTATAATCTTCTAAAAGATGAAAAGATTGGAAAATAAAGGCGATGTGCTGGTTTCTAATTTTTCTGCAATTAAAAGGGTTAATGGTTTGCCCGGCAATAGCCAATCGTCCAGAGGAGGGCTTTTCTAAAGTCCCTAAGATTTGTAATAGAGTGCTTTTACCTTCGCCGGAGCGTCCTGTTATCGCTACTGTTTCCCCACGCTTAACAACTAAGTTAATGTTATTTAAAATCGATACTTTGGCAGGGTAATGATAAGCTTTGCTGATATCGCTAGCTTGCAAAATAATTTCTTCCATCTTATTCCGCTCTTAAAATAGTTGAAGGGCGTAGCAAGCTTGCTTTTACGGCAGGTACAAGGCCTGAGAATAATGAGATTAAAGCAGTAAAACTTATTACATACAATAAAGCTTCCATGCTGACTTCGTTAGGTAAGCTATCACCATAGTAGAGAGGATTAAAAGCTTCATGGCCTTGAAGCCTACTTAAAAAAGTGACAAGCAACTCTAAATGCCTAAGTGTAAGCAAAGCCGCTCCAATACCTATGACGCTTCCCGCTAGCCCCATGGTCATTCCACAAAACCCAAAAATACCGGCAATACTTGCTGATGAGGCTCCCATGGAGCGCAAGATTCCTATCTCTAGCTTTTTGTCATTAACCAGTATAATTAGCATAGAGATAACATTTGAACAGGCCACGATAATGATAACGATGGCAATAAGCGTGAATAAATGTTTATCACTACGCAGCTGTTGAATGATATCCTTGGTAAAATCATAATCACGGTAGGTTTCAATCTTCCAATAAGGAGCGATGCCTGCTTCTTTGAAGGCTTGCTGCAGTTTACCATAGATTTCGTCGACTTTGCTTAAATCTGAAAAACGTAGGTTAATTCCATTGCTTTGTGCCTGGCTATTATGCTGTGCGGATGCAATTAAATTAGTTAAGGCCTCGTTTACCAAAATAAATTTGCCCCCAACAGGGATTAAGCCTTGATCATAAAATCCAGCTACAAATACCTGAATGCGTTGTTCTTGCAGAGCACTTACAGTAGGTATTTGAAAGGAAATATAGCCGCGATCACCCAGCAACACTCCCGCTTCACGAAAAGGTTTGGGTAGCAAAATCCCTTCCCCCAAAGCAGCATCTTTAGGTAAAAACACCTTTAAATCTTCTTGCGAATTGCCTACTTTGTAAAACCAAAAAGGAGAAAGGGGAGGAGCGTTATTAAAGTGAGTTTTTATCTTAGGATGGGCAATCAGCAAATTTCCCATAGGAATGCGTCCGCTAACTTGATATCCTTCCACTTCAAAACTCACATCAAATAGTATTTTATGTAGATAGAGGATTTTATCTAATGATTCCAAAATGGGCAGGGCGCTCATTTGAAAACCCCCAGGAAGCTGTTTAGGTAGCGAGGCATTTTTTTGAAGGGCAGTGGGAAGAGCCCATCCAGCAGGAGGAGTTTTTAGCCAATTAACCTCAGTATACTTAAAAAAAGTTTTCAATCTTTCTCTTAAGAGTTGCTGATTAACACTATCAGCTGAAGCGGGATGATCTTCTTGGACATTTTCAGAGGCAATAGAAAGGGTATAAAGTAGATTGTTAATATCGGCATCTGAAATAGGGAGCGTCGCTTTTAAAATAGCCAAATTTTCATTATCTAGAGATCCTAGGTAAGTAGCCTGTGATAAGAAGGCTTGTGTTAAAGTAGGATTAGTCTCAGGGGTTTTTCGAAGCATACGAAGACGCAAATTGCTCGCACAAACTTCATAATCACGTGCTTTTATGGAGGGAGAGTAAGGCAAATTCTTGATAATAGAAAAAGCTTTCTTTACAGGATCTTTAAGCGATCCATCCTCTTCTCTATCAGGTGCAGGCCAATTAAAGGGAACTTCTATATCAAGCTGCGGGTCGTAGGGATCCGACTGATCAGCTCGCCATTTTTCACCAATAGTTTTCAAGGTATAGTTAGAGTTCTCGCTAATGCTGTCAATTTGGTAATAATAGGAATTATAATAAGTTTCAGTGGGCGTAAGGCGGACAGGTGCAGTAAGAGCGATTAATTTCTCTATCCAGCGTTTTTCTAAACCACTTGTTACAGAAAAAAAAACTACGATTAGCCATACTACAAGTGCGATGACTAATATGGAAATTAAACTAATAATAGACACAGACAATTGCCGCCAGCGGGGTCTTAAATATTTGCATGCGACAGATAATTCAAACATGCTTGTCCGTCATTAAATAGGGATTTAAAGGGAAGGGGAAAGGTCTATCTTTCCCTTAAGATTATTTGGTTTCTTTGAACTCAACGTGCTTACGTACCACTGGGTCAAACTTATTTAAGGTCATACGCTCGGGGCTATTTGTCTTGTTTTTTACTGTATGATAATGGTAGTGACTGGCGGAACTTTTAAGCTTAATTTTTTCTCTTTTTCTACTGGCCATTTTTTAAACTCCGAAAACTTTCAACATAATTTATAAACCTATAACTATATGGCTAAATAGCATTTTATCTCAAGAGTTAAATGTTAAAACAAGCACTTCCTGTTAAAAGAAATTCCCTCGCAGTAAACTCCATAAAAAGATTTCTTATAAATGAATTAGAAGAGGGTATGGGGCAATTCTTGATAGTAGGCCCCTTATCTTTAACTCCCAAGCTTTATTAAAGAAGATGTTAAATGCTAACAGCTTATTAACCTTTCTATGAAAAAATTGAACTTAAATTTTTTAATGATTTTCAATACGGCAGGTTCCACGGGAGGAGAGAGATTTGGAATTCTATTAACCCAAATATGCTTAGCTAAGCATTCACAAGTTAAAACCTATACAAATGATTCACACTATGTTTGCTGATTTGCTAAGAAGCACTTCCTCTCCTTTTGCATTTATTACATTTAAATACGTGAAACTTACCTAATCGTTTTAATACTTTCTATTATTTCATAAAGTTTTCATGAACGGGATTACCTTCTAGTATAAGTTTTTTAAGATTAGGGACTTGAGGAGGGGGAGTTATTATCGACTGACTGTTAAAGGAAAGCTGCTGCAACTGTAAAAACTGACTGAAGCTTGCAGGAATGGTAGCTAGCTGATTGTGGCTTAAGTCAATCGTTTGCAGGGCAGGAAGCTTTAACTTTGCTGGCAAAATAGCTAGCTGGTTGCGCCTTAAGTCAAGGTGTTGCAGTCGAGGAAGTTGTCCAATAGATTTAGGAATAAAAGTTAATTGGTTATTGCTTAAGTGAAGCGATTGCAGCTGAGAAAGCTGTGCAAGGGCTGCAGGAAGAGCATTTAACTCATTATCACTTAAATCAAGCACTTTTAACAGAAGAAGCTCTCCTATGTCGGTAGGAATAGAAGCTAATTGGTTATGGTTTAAACCGAGGGTTTGAAGCTCAGTAAGTTGGCCAATCGTCGTAGGAATAGAAGTTAGTTGGTTGTAGCTTAAGTCAAGCTCTTCTAATTTAGAGAGCTGCCCCACAACCTTAGGAATAATGCTTAGCCGGTTGTGACTTAATTTAAGATTTTTCAGCTTAGAAAGCTGACCTACTTCTATAGGTAAAGTATTTAGCTGGTTGTGGTCTAAATCCAGTACACGAAGCGCAGTGAGCTGCCCTATGGCGGGAGGAATCATGGTTAGTTGATTGTGGCTTAAGTAGAGCTCTTGCAGTTGAGAGAGTTGTCCTAACTGTGTAGGTAGAGTAGTTAATTGGTTGCGACTTAAGTCCACCATTTGCAGCCCTGCAAGCTGCCCAATAGCTGGAGAAATAGCAGTTAGATTATTATTAGCTAATGTTAGCCATTCCAGATTAGAAAGCTGTCCGATAGCTGTAGGCAGGGAGGCTAAATGATTATTATTCAATCCAAGCTCTCTAAGCTCAAAAAGTTGATCTATTTCTGTAGGTAAAGCGGTTAGATAATTATCGTTTAAGCCTAGCTGCCGTAAACGAGGAAGCTGTCCAATTTCTTTAGGAAGAACAGTTAGTCTGTTACGATCTAAGGAAAGTTCATGTAATTGAGAAAGCTGGAAGAGTTCAGGAGGTAGAACAGTTAGCTTATTACTATCTAATGAGAGGGATTGCAGCGAAGAAAGCTGTCCAATGGCTGCGGGGAGAGTATTTATCTGGTTATGGCTTAAATAAAGTTGCTGCAGCTGAGAAAGCTGCCCAATAGCTAAGGGAAGAGCTGTCAGGTGATTATTTGATGCTACAAGTTTTTTAAGTTTAGAGAGGCGACCGATAAACGCCGGAAGAATGGTTAGCTGGTTGCCGCCTATACAAAGCTCTTGTAGCTGAGAAAGCTCTCCAACTTCTGAGGGCAACAAGGTTAAGCCGGAAAAATTTAAATCTAAACGTGTAATAGTTTTAGCATGAACTTCAATCCATTGGCTTAATAGCTCTCCTTTTTCTTTTAAAGATAAAGCTTTAATTTTTGGTTGGTTTAGGTACTGCGTTCCTCCAGGTAGCTTGTGCCATAGTAAGAGACGGTTGATATTCAGTAGATAAGAGAAATAGTTAGAATGGGTAAAAGCCCTGGATTTTTTTGGAGTCTTTTCAAGCTCTACAGGGGCAAGATAGGCCGCTAAGGTAAAAAGTTTTGAAAAGATATGAACGACTCTCTCTTCAATCGAGCAATCTGGTTTAATTTTGTAGATTTTATCTAAAATACTAGCTTGCTCTGTAAAATCCCCGTTCTCTTCAGGAAAATGAAACTGGAGAATTTCTTTGTAAAGTGAGGGCATCGAAATGCCGATGGTGGATTGAGGAGAAAGAACTTGAATATAAGCTGGGCCTGTAGGCAAATTAGTCGGAGGTGTAGGCAAAGAGGAAGTAGAAATGAAAGGTTGAGGAGCTAATGGGGAAAGCGGATAAGAGATTTGGGGAACCTGCTGCAGCTTCTCTGCTCCAAATTGCCTCACTTTGTTAACTTCTTCTAATAATTCTTTCGAATCTTCATCACTTACTTTTTCTTTACCCTTTGGCTCTTTGCTCTCCTGGCCAAGTAGCTCTTCCTCTTGATTATCTGATATTTTTTCTAGGTTTAAGTCGCCTAGAACCAAAGAATCTATCATTATCTTTGATAAGAGCCTAGGATCGAACTTTTTAAAAGAGTTTCCATCATAAACTTGAGTTTTTTCATATGTATGGATGGATTGCATGGCGTCTTTTTTCACTAAATCTTTTAGAAATAATTCGTATTCTCCTTTTTTAGAATTATTTTTGCCCTGCAAGAAGGCTGGTAGAACGTCGTAGTTGGGTGTATACTTTTCAATAACCTTGCTATCCCGAAGGCCAAGCTTATGGCAAGCTAAACAGTGAATCTCATCGTCTTTGTTGAGGGCATGCCCACAAGGCAACGAAGTAACTGCCTGCTTTGCTGGTTCTCTTACATGAGCATCTTCTGTATTCTCTGTAGGTATGGCACGAACAGTTGCCTGGATGTTAGAAGGGGAAGTTGATGGCATCATATTAAGCTCCATTAAGATTTAGGTTAAACTTTTTCTTCAAAATCAAGTCAAACTGATTTTACACTAAATTGCATTGACTTATTTATAATAAAATTTGAACTTTTTTTTTCAGCAACTGGTATTCACCAAATAAAAAAAATTAAGGAGATGTTATCTTAAATTAATATCATCTCTTTTTTTTAAGTAAATCACTCTTATACATTCAAAGAAAGAAAACCACCACTTTAAAAGCAGGCTCTTTTCTTAAGAGTAACTCTTTATAAGCATAGGATTGAATGATGAATACTTTACCAACAACTTCACAAGCTATGATTTATACTTCAATGGCCTTGGACTATGTTAAGAAAAAGATAGGTTTCGGAGCACCTTCTTAGGATTGATTAAAAAGAAATAGATGTTGCAGCTTCTAGCGTCAAATCATCGCCTCTGCCTTTATGTTTATAAATATGATAAGCTAGTCCCGCTATCATAGCTGCATTATCCAAGCTTAGCCCAAGAGATGGCCAATATTGTGTATAGTGGCTACCTTTTTCTAAAAACATCTTACGTAAAGCTTTATTATTAGTGACACCGCCACCAAAAACTAAAGTTTTACAATTATATTTTTCTGCAGCCTGTAAAGTTTTTTTCAAAATGTCAGAAAAAGCCACATATTGAAAGGAGGCGGCTAAATCAGATTTATCAGACGTTAAGTTATAAGTGTATAAGACTCCAGTCTTTAATCCACTAAAAGAGAAGTCAAATGGTTTACCTTTTACAGTACCTGCTTTTAAAGGATAGCGTAAACTAGATCCTTTCTCCGCTAACGCTTCGATAGGAGGGCCGCCAGGATAAGGCAATCCCATAATTTTAGCCACTTTATCAAAAGCTTCACCAATTGCATCATCTACGGTTTGGCCTATCAATTCATATTTCCCTATCTCGTGCATGCATATAAGGCTCGTGTGTCCCCCAGATAGGACAATACCAAGACATGGAAATTCGGCATGAGGATTTGACATGAGGGCAGCATATAGATGTGCTTCTATATGATTGACACCTACATAAGGCTTGTTCATACATAGCGCTATTGTTTTAATAGCATTTAAGCCTATAAGCACAGCGCCGATCAGCCCGGGGCCATAGGCGACCGAAAAAAGGTCAATATCTTCAAGTTTACAACTAGCTTCTTGGAGAGCTTGATCGATGACGGGAAAAAGCACGTCGACATGTTTACGGCAAGCTAGCTCCGGAACAACGCCCCCAAACTCTTGGTGTAAGTCAATTTGGGAAAATACGACATTAGAAAGAATCTCTCTTCCGTCTTTCACTACCGCACAGGCAGTTTCATCACATGTTGTTTCAATTCCTAGGACTAGCATAAGCAATATAAGTTACTACAGAGTCTATTTGTAAATCTATTCTATTTTTTTGGGATGATAGCTTGGCTCTATTCAAATGCAAAACAGGGAAAATAAACTCATGATAGATTGGCAATGGGCTTATCATTTTAGCCGAGCTATTTTAGAGCCATTCAAGTAGGCTTTTTTGCCTTTAATAAATAAGCCAGACGAGAATTTTATTTGGTGAAATGCAGATAAAGCTAGCTAGCAAAAATTTTTAAGAAAAGCTACATTAAGTACTGTCTGCCCATGCCTTTATAAAATCCTTTATTTTAAGTTAGCAAGCTAAGATATATTTCTAATCAATACTCTTATATTTTAAAATGCATATTTAACTTTTAAACATAGTAAGGATTCATTTTGCCAGCAAAGATCTAGAGTTATCATCTAAAACCCATAAGGCTTTGTGAGTGGGTGTACCAACTTTTTGCACAGGGATTAGCTCGGGGTTATAAGGCCCCTTTAATGCTTGAAAGACCATATCTTCTTTGCCTTTTCCAAATACATATAACAAAATGTATGAAGCGGCATTAATGCAATCATAAGTAAGAGTCATGCGCCATGTGTTTTTTTGAGGGATAAAATTATCGATAACTAAGCGATTGCGTGCATGCAGGCCACTTGTCTGAGGAAAAAGTGAAGCAGTATGCCCATCTTCTCCCATACCTAAAAGCACGGCATCAAAGCTTTTTTTCGGAATCTTAGTTTGAATCAAATCTTGATAATGCCAAGCATTCTCTTCTATATTATTTTCAGCTTGCATCCGAAAGATATTGTCCGCTTTCAGCGGCAATGCATTAAAGCCTGCTTCCATAGCATTTAAGTAATTACTCTCTGGATGAGTAGGAGGCACGCTGCGCTCATCACTCCAAAATAGCAGGACTTTTGACCAGTCAATTCTTCCGCGGTTTTCTAAAGAGGTAAGAAGTTGAAAAATAGCTTTAGGAGTACTTCCTCCCGATAATGCTACGGCAAAGTAACCCTGGTTTTCAATGCATGTATTCGCAAGCTCAATAAATTGTTCCACACAATAAAGGAGTGCTTCTCGGTAGTTTCCAGCAGCCACCACATCTCTTCTATCATCAAACACTTGTATTTTAGTTTTCCAAGAGGAATTTAGCATAAGACCTAAATATTTTTTTTGATTTTACCCTAGCATATCATGTTTTTCAAAGGTAAAAAAATTCTTATTTACCTTTACTCGTTCTAACTAATCTTTTACAACTACCTTGCTTTTTCTCACTTTAAAAAGTTAGGAAGATTAAATCAAACTCCATTTTCTTCCACTTTGCGCTAGCAATTGATTAGCCTCTTCAGGCCCCCAGGTGCCAGCAGCATAATTCGGGAAGCAGGGGACAGGATTATCTTGCCAGTGGTGGAGGATAGGCGACAGTAATCTCCAAGAAGCTAGAACTTCATCTGCTCGTGCAAATAAGGTGTTGTCTCCCGACATGCAATCTAAAATTAGCCTTTCATAAGCTTCGGGAGGGGTGGCGCCAAAATAAGATCCATACTGGAAATCCATCTTAACAGGTTGGATGGGGCTATTGATACCAGGCACTTTGCAATTAATCTTTAAAGAAATTCCTTCATCAGGTTGAATACGTATTACTAAGACGTTCTGTTCAATTGTTTTACCTGCATCATTAAAGAGAAAGCCTGGTACAGCTTTAAAAGTAATAGCTATTTCTGTAGCTCTTTTAGGAAGTCTTTTACCTGCTCTAAGATAAAAAGGCACGCCAGACCAGCGCCAGTTATCAATAAATAATTGTAGGGCTACATAGGTTTCCACTTGAGATTGAGGATGCACGTTTTCCTCTTGCCTATATCCATTGACTGGCTGGCCGTTGATAAGGCCAGGGCCATATTGTCCGCGGATGATTAAGCGATCCATCTGATCTATAGAAAAAGGGCGAATAGATTCAATCACTTTGACTTTTTCATTATGAATGGCTTCAGCTTTAAGGCTATTGGGAGGTTCCATACAGACAAGAGAGAGAAGCTGCATCATATGATTTTGAACAATATCTCTTAGCATGCCTGCTTCTTCAAAAAATCGACCGCGGTTGCCAATACCTATTTCTTCGCCTACTGTAATTTGGACATTATCGATGTGGCTATTATTCCAAATGGCTTCAAAAAGGGGATTGCTAAAACGAAATACTAAGAGATTTTGAACAGTTTCTTTACCTAGATAATGGTCTATGCGATAGATCTGTGATTCGTTTAGATACTGAGATATTTCTTTTTGCAGTTCCTTGGCAGACTTTAAGTCAAAGCCAAAAGGTTTTTCAATAATCACTCGCGACCATTTATCAGGACTTTCTACTTCGTTATAAATAAGGTTATGTTGGCTCAGCTTTTGAATAATAAGAGGAAAAAAACTAGGCTGGGTAGATAGATAAAAAACTCTATTTCCTTTTGTTCCATACTTAATATCTAAGTCTTCAAGTAGCTTAGCTAGCCGTATATACCCTTCATCTTCATGAAATTCGGCCATATGATAATACAATTGCTCGCTAAAAGTATTCCACATACTCTTATCTACCGGCCTTGTACGTGAAAAACTATTAATTCCCTCCATCATCTCCTGGCGAAAGTCTTCATCCGTTTTTTTACGCCGTGCAAAGCCTACACAGGCGAAGTGGGAGGGAAGCAATTTTTCTTTATTGAGATTATAAATGGCAGGTACTAACTTACGGGCAGTCAGATCACCTGTGGCACCAAAGATTACCATGATACAGGGGGTAGCAGTTCTATGAGAACGATTAACCTCAGTAAGAGCAGGGGAAAACTCTTTAGCAATCGGAAATGTAGCTGTCGACATAAAAGTCTCCTCGAAATAGGTATTCTTTACCTGTGTTTTTAACAAACGGCTCAATATATTTCACTACAAATGAAGATATGATCGAAGGCCTTGATTGATAATGACCTTAGGTAGATTGGGTAGGTTGAGCTTGAGAAGAACATATATTCTGATCTGATTCAACCCTTAATTGCCCCAGCGATTCAACAAATTCAAAATGTTTCTTTTCCACAGGAGTAATAGATAAACGGGAGCCTTTCTCTAAAATTTTTAGCCCTTCAAGCTGGGGGTATTTTCTTAACTCAGAGAGAGCGATAACTTGGGAAAATTTCTTTACAAACTCAACTTCTACCATCATCCAAATAGGATGATCGGGGGTAGCTTGAGGATCATAATAAGGGCTATCTTTATCCCATGCGGTGAAATCAGCATGGGCTTCCCGACATATTCGGCAAATACCTACTATACCTGAAGGCTTTGCATTAGAATGATAAAAAAGCACCAAATCACCCTCTTTCATCCTATCACGCATAAAATTGCGGGCTTGGAAATTCCGTACGCCCTCCCATTCTGAAAATCCTTCACGTTGTAAATCATCGATAGAAAAAACCGAGGGTTCGGTTTTCATTAGCCAATATTGAGTGTTAGAAGCCATATGTCCCACCATGACGTAATTTCAAATGATCAAGATAATTTTGTAGGATAATGATAGCCGCAACATTGTCAACAGATTTAGCACGTTTCTTGCGATTTAGCTTCCCTTCTTTCATCGTACGTTCAGCTTGAACAGATGTAAGCCGTTCATCCCAAGAAACTACAGGAATAGAGAGTAAATTTTTTAATAGGCTTATAAAATATTGAGTTTCATCTGCCAGATAACCTCTTTTTCCATTCATTAAAAGAGGCAGCCCTATAACTAGTTCGAGCAGAGTATAATGGTTAGCTTTTTGATGCTCTTCTAAAAGTAAAACCAGCTTTTTAGCAGTATCGCTTGTTTTTTTTTCACAGCCAAGCGTCATTAAAGGTAACGCAATCGTCTTACTCTCATCAGAAACAGCGATCCCTATGCGTGCTAATCCGTAGTCTAAAGCTGCAATGCGAGTGATTGAAGGCTTTTCTACTTGGACGTCGCTCATTTTTTGGCCTGATAATCAATCATGGCTTGCACAAAAGATTTAAATAGAGGATGCGCTTGGGTAGGTTTAGATTTAAATTCAGGATGAAATTGTACACCTACCATCCACGGATGATCTTTAATTTCAGCAATTTCACATAGCGAGGCAGATTCCAGTGTACCAGAAATGATAAAACCAGCTTTTTCCATCTGCTCTTTATATTTGTTATTAAACTCGTAACGATGGCGATGCCTTTCAGAAATTTTGTCTTGTTTATAGGCATGATGGGCTTTTGATCCTGCCTTCAAATAACAGTTATAAGCTCCCAGCCGCATAGTACCGCCCATATCTTGAACGACTTTTTGTTCACTTAGCAAAGAGATCACGGGATTTTTTGTAAAGGGGTCTACTTCGGTTGTGTTAGCATCTTCCAGCTTAACTACATGTCTTGCGAATTCTACGGCCATCACTTGCATGCCAAGGCAAATGCCAAAATAAGGGATTTTACGCTCGCGACAATATTTTGCCGAAAAGATTTTTCCCATCCAGCCTCTTTCTCCAAAGCCTCCTGGAACCAGATAACCATCGCATCCTTTGATTATATTTTCTAAATCCACTCCCTCTTCTGCTAATTTATCAGCTTCATAGCATTTGATTTCTAGCTTATAACCTAAAGAAATAGCTCCATGATGCAGAGATTCGAAAACCGATTTATAGGCATCTTGATGTTGTACATATTTACCAATGACTCCTACAGTAATCGTTCCTTTAGGGTGATGGATGGTATTAAGGATTTCTTGCCAATCAGCTAAGTCAACAGGTCTATTAGGCAAATGAAGCATTTCACAAATCATTGAGTCGAGATTTTGCTCATGTAGCTTTAAAGGAACTTCATAAATGCTCGATTCAACATCTGCTTCGTCAATGACTGCTCGACGGCTAACGTTACAAAAAAGGCTTAATTTATCTTTAACTTCTTCAGATAAAGGATTTTCACAACGACAGATAATAATATCGGCAAAAATACCAATTTCTCTTAAAACTTGCACAGAATGTTGAGAGGGTTTGGTTTTAACTTCTCCTGCCGCTTTTAAGTAAGGGACATAAGTCAGATGTATATTTAAGCAGTTGCCTTTATTTTCATTATGAAATTGACGGATAGCTTCTAAAAAAGGCAGCGATTCGATGTCGCCTACTGTTCCTCCTATTTCCACTAAAACAACATCAATATTTTCTTCTTGTTTAGTACAAATATGAATACGTTGCTTAATTTCATCGGTAATATGAGGGATAACCTGCACTGTTTTTCCTAGATAATCTCCCTGCCTCTCTCGACGAATTACACTATTATAAATCTGCCCTGAAGTGGCGTTGGAAGCATGCGATAAAGGAGAGTTGGTATAGCGGTAATAATGTCCCAGGTCAAGATCAGTTTCCGCTCCATCATCAGTTACGTATACCTCGCCGTGCTGATAAGGACTCATCGTACCGGGATCTACATTTAAATAAGGATCAAATTTAAGTAAGGCAATTTTGAGGCCTTTTTTTTCAAGTAGCATCGCAATAGAGGCAGCCGTCAACCCTTTACCAAGAGATGAACAAACTCCGCCTGTTATGAACAAATATTTTGTTTGCATAATAATAGTGACTCAATTTTTTTTATATCTTCGGGATGGTCAACGCTAAGGCTTGCAGTTTCGACTACCGCGGTTTTTATCTTATAACCATGCTCTAAAACTTTAAGCTGTTCTAGGTCTTCTGCTAGTTGCAGGGGAGTAGTCCCTAACTTACCATAGGTAAACAAGAATTCTCTACGGAATCCGTAGATTCCAATATGTTTAAAGTAAGCCATGCGAGGATCAAATTTTGCCGAGGGATTACTAGGGATTAAGGAGCGGCTAAAGTAAAGAGCATTTCCTTGTCGATCTAAGCAGCATTTAACAACAAAGGGATTTAAAGCCTCAGCTTCTGAATGAATTTTCGTAACCGCTGTGGACATCACATTATTTGGATCTTGGAGCAGTAGCTGAACCACTTCATGAATGATAGAAGGTTCTAAGCAAGGTTCATCTCCCTGTATATTCACTACTATAGAGGCTTCTTTAAAGATAGGATTATTTTGTACAGCCTCAATTAGTCGATCTGAGCCGGTGGGACAGCCAGAAGAAGTCATGACAACCTTGCCTCCAAAGCTTTCTACATGCTCAAAAATTCGTTTATCATCTGTCGCCACGAACACTTCTTCTAAAGAAAGACATTTTTTAGTATTTTCGTAAGTTCTTTGGATGAGTGATTTGCCTAAAATACTTGCTAAAGGCTTTCCGGGAAAGCGAGTGCTCCCATAACGTGCGGGGATAATGCCGATAATTTTCGGTGATTTTGTTTCCGACATCTCTTCTCTTAAAATTTATAAAAAAGCAGTTTATTTCATTGGATCCATAAATTCAAGAGTTATTCGAAAAGGATGTTACTCCCTGCAAACTGCTGCTGTTTACACGAAGAAAACTAAAGTGGATTACAGGCTCTTTTTGATAGGGGAGGGGAACTTATGGAGCTACAGCCATAGAAGGCCGATAGATGAAAATTTCATAGCTTTTGCAAATTAATAGAGCTTAAAGGTAAATTTTCCTGCATCTCTGTAGTCTTCCTATCATATTTAGCAAGTAATTCTTCAAAATAAGGAACTAGAGGATTTCTATAAATACTCACTACCTCTTTTTCTACGGCGGGAAAAATATCGGCTACATTTTTTAAGGTGAGGGTATTGACATCGCGAGCAGGCTGATAATAAATCTCTCCATCAGAATAATAGTCTGTCGTTGAAAGAATCTTATAATGAGTTAAGATTTTGATAATTTCTGCTAACTTGATCTTGGCTACTCCAAGCTTATCTGAAAGCTGTTGAATAGTATAAGGGGTTTTGCCTTCGCAAAAATTACGAATGCAGCTGTAAATGATCATAAGAGCTAGCACGCGTCGACAAGTTAGGATTTGAGGGGTGCCTTCACGCCTAGGCGCATAATTCCATGCCATAATCTCTGCTTGGTAGGCCAATTCGGCTCCAGCTAAAATGATCATCCAACTTAAATTTAGCCATATTAAAAATAAAGGCAAAGCTGCGAAACTTCCATAAACAGCCCCATAGCTAGAAAGTTTTAACTGTATGTTAATATAAAACGTTTGGATAAGCTGATAGATTGTTCCTCCAACAAGTACGCCAAGCATTCCATGTTTAAATGAAATCTTTCGATTAGGCAAAAAGAAATATAAAAAAGTAAATAACATCCAAGTTATCAAAAAGGGAAAAAAATGAATAAATAGGTATTCAAAGAAAACTACTTTCCTAGAAATTTCTACAATATGGGTTTTTAGGTAAATAGTTAGGCTACTAGAAACGACGAAAAATAAGGGGCATATAATAATGGCTGCAATATAGTCGGTAACTTTCCTTATCCAGGAGCGTGCACAAGGAATTTTCCAAATATCATTTAAAGCTTCTTCTACATTTCCCAAGATATTATAAACAGTCCATAGCAGTAATACTACTCCCACGCCGGCAATCAAGGTACTACTCGTTTCTTCCAAAAGGCTATACGCAAAGTCAATCGTATAGTTAGCAATATCAGGCTGCTTGCTGAGTTGTTCTTTGATAACTTCTTCTAAAAAAGGGGCAAAGCCAAAGCCTCGAGCAAGACCAAGAATTACGGCAAGCACGGGAACAATAGACATTAAAGTAAAGTAGGTTAATGCTGCTGCACGCGCATTGCAGTCATCTTCATAAAAACCTTTAACTGTATGACAAAATAGCTTCCATATTCTTTTCATAAATGCAGATTATATCAAATCTTAAACTTATGCAAGCACTTGCCAGTAATAACCTAAGTGAGAAAGGATGGCTTTCTCTTTTACTTGCTGCTAAAAAGCAAGATAAAACTAATATCCACACACCTGGCAGCGGTTCAACATTTTCTAGGCGAGGATTTTTTTCTAGCTTTTGCCATCTTGGCTTTAACCTTTAGCCTAATCGTTTTTTCATCTCTTTCAAAGAAATAGTACCCTTTGCTTCAATCTCTTTTAAAGCTTTTTTTGCTTCATGAATATCTTGAGCATTTTCGAGGGCTTCCAAAGTTTCTAAATCCTTAATCGGCACTATCGCTATTCGTTTCTTATGGTTGGTAAGAAGAATACGTTTTTTATGGTAATTGACCCTTACAAGAATCTTTCCTAAGTCTTTTCTTGCTTGAGTCATTGAAATGCTTCTTACGTTCTTCATATTACCTCTCCTTTCACTATCCAGGTATAACATACCGAAAATATAAAATATAAACTTATATACGCCGGTAAAATATTTTATAGACATGTAATTATTCTTCTAACGGGTTGAAAATAGACACTTGAAAGAATTTTCAATTTCTCTTCTTAAGAAAGATGAAAGGAGAGCACTAAAGTGAGCAGGTGGATAAGAGCACAAATACACATGTGTCAGGCAATAGAACTCCCTATTGGCCAAATGAAAAATGAGGGAAATTTAGGTAAAAGCTATTCTAATGATCATTTAGGAGGCGTTCTCAAAGCCATATTGTCATGAAACCATCACAATTATAGAGGCTTAGAAATTTGAGGACCATAAAAACCTTTGTCTACGATTTCTAAAAGTCGCAGTGCTGCATGGCTTGGAATGCGAGTTCCGGATTCCCAAGATTGAACTGTCTTTATACTTACATTTAATACTTTTGCAAAAATTCCTTGAGAATAATGCTTTTTCTCTCTGATTCTCTTAATATCGATAGCCTTATATTCATTTGGAGGCTCTGGGATTTCGATAAGCTCTGATTTAAGCGTAAGCTTCCTTTCTGAAAATACTAAAGCTTCTTCAAGCCCTTTTTTAAGTCCTTTAAATAATTTACTCATTTTTAATCCTTTTTTTGATTGCTTCAGCTATTTGTTTTAACTCCAATTTCTCTTCTTGGGATAGGTTTTCTTGCTCATTTTTGGAATAAATGAATAACAAGAAAAGAATCACTCGTTCTTCT
>NZ_JSDQ01000065.1:0-24966 GCF_000813665.1 Neochlamydia sp. EPS4
TATTTAGATAGCATACTCTAAATCCACCCTTTTTACCTTTAGAAGATGATTTCAAACGAGCTTTCCTTATTCCCCCAGTCCCAATAATTACATCGCCTTGCTCTGGGTTTTCGGCTAAGCTTTTTTTGAAATCTTCAAAATCTTCCTTCTTTAGCTTTCTTTTCTTTATGAGCCTTGCAATCTCTTCTTCGAAAATTTTTGTCTGTACAATATTTCTTATCATAATCAAATTATACTACCTTGTAGGGTAGGGAGTCAAATGCTTTTTATTCTGTATTGTCTAGGTTATCAGCCATTCTAATATGCCATCTTTATAATCAACTTATTAAACTATCAGTTTTAATGTGCTTGCCTTTATAGGCCTTTTTTGGAAAAGTACTTTTTTAGTACTTTAAAGTTTGCGTAAAGCATTTAATCTAGAAGAGATAGATTGTACAAGTCATTTTCTAGCGGAGGCAGGATAAAATTTCGCGACAGATTATGGCTTGCTGCTGATGTATTTGATTTCTTTATACAAGCTTATAAATCTCGAGCAAATCCTGTTAGAGCTCCTATATTTTAGTTAACACTCCTGAACGCATACGAACAATAACGCATAAGAACACTTTATGCTCAAGCTAAACAAGTTGCATAAAACTAAAATATAAAATATTATTTGGGTTGTAAAAGAATCATAAAATTGGAGGAAATTAATTACCACTTTCAAGGTTATAAGGGCTCATTTTTTTCCGTAACATAGTATTAAATTAACCAAAGAGGTCATTATGTCTATGAATATTCGAGAAGATTTTTCTGCAATCCAACGGTTTGAAAAGCTAGGAGGTTGGGAAACCCTTAAAAAACAATATGTCACAACTTCTTACCTAGAGGCGGGCGCTCAGGAGCAAGCTGCTCAAAAGATGCAAGCCCACATAGAGGACCGCGATATAGTCGACTATGCCAGCTACCGAGAAGCAATTTTAAGAATATTTCCCTCTTCTTATTTTAATCTAGACGCAGGAATAGAAGGTAGGATAGCGAAAACGGCTACTGATGGTTATACCTTTACCGCGAAATGGTGCGAATTTATAGTCACGCAAAAAACAGCTCAGGTGCCTACAGGGTTAGAGAAGTCGCAAAAGTGCAAGATTGCTATTAAAGCGCCTGGCAGTCGCAAATTAACTTCCGATATTGATACTTCTATTCTGACCACGTTTACAGGAGAAAACTCTTTTTTTGAGCATGCAGAAGCAAGGATTAAAAGGGAAGGGCTCGATTATGAAGGACGCATTACCAACGCTATTATTGATGGTTTCTATAGTATTTCGGAAGAGCTATTTAAAATGGCCTCTGCTTCCCAGCGAGATTCTAATGCTTATACAGATACCATAGCCAAAGATAAAGAAATCTATCCCAAATTTCTTCACGATGAAGAAAATAATCCCTCAATTCAAGGAGAGAGGCTTTTTTCTGAAGAAGAATTTACCAAAATATTTAAAGAGTATAAATATCAAAAACACGTTCAAGAAATGGCGGCAAGTTTATTTTCCCTACGTTGTAGCTTGGAAGAAAAGGAATGGCAAGCATTTAAAGATCTTGTTAAAAAAAGGTTAAGCAAAATCCTTAAATCAGAATTGCCTAATGATGTACAAGAAACCAACCTCTCACTCTGCCAGCAGGATTATGATACCATTTTTCAAGAGGTAGAAAACATACACAGTCACCATTTAACCAAACTTAATGATAAAATACGTGAGCTAAGCCAATTAGATCCTCCACCAGTACGTGAAGAAGACATTACAATTGCCGCTCTTAACAGGCTCTATGTTGAACATTTAGAACAATGTACAGAGTGCTATGAACAAATCCTAGATTTAAAGAGTAAAAAGAAGCCTTTAATGGATGAATTAGAGGCAAAAAAGCAAACATTAGATAAAAAGTTGGCCGACTTAAAAAAATTAGACCATAACAGTGACGATGAAGATATCCAAGAGCTGATTGAAATAAAGCAAAAGAACTGCGCTGTATTGGAAGAAAGTTGCCGTAAGTTAAAAGATTCACTACACCAAAACATTATAAAAACAGCTCAGCTGCAAACAGAGCATCAATTTCGCCAAATCCTAGCAAGCACATTTGCTAATGAAGCTTATGTGTGCCGCTCTGCTGTGCATCATGTCGTAAATGGACAGAGCGGTGCCACAGACCTTCTTATCTCCCAACAAACTTTACTAGGCTCAGCTCTCCAGCAAGTAGGCTTTAAGCTTTTACATAGTAAAGAATTAACACATAAAGGTTACTCTCCTGAAGAGGTCGCTTATTATACAGCCAAGTATGGACAGCGGCTTTTTAACCTTATTTTTAGTGGACGCAATGCAGAATTAGATGATGGGATCATAAAACGTTTAGCCCAAGGTAAAAAAGGAAAGGATTTGCCCGAATTTACCTATCTTAAAGCTAAACAGGTAAGAGACAATGCTTATAGCACTTTTAAACGGAAAGAGTTAGCTCTTCTAAATGATCAAGCAAAAATCATCCAGCGTATTAAATTAAACCCTACAATTTTAGATGCTGAAAAGCCTAGAAAAACGCTTGAATTAATAAAAAAATTAAGCACTCTTTCTAGCGAAGACGAAAAAACGCATTATTTTGAACATGAGAAAAAGCTCTATTTATCGATTAGCGCTAAATTAATCGGTCTGGTTGGCGCTTCTAGATTAGAGCAAAAAGGCTATCTATGGGGGGGAAACTCATGCATCCCTTTTAAAGCTGAGCAAAAGAAAGAGATAGAATCTTTATCATTAGCTCCTCTTTCTAACACAAAATCTCCCCTAAGTTCTACCCTTCTCGAAGCTACCGCTGAAGGGAGCGCTACAGATGAACATCATAGGATAGGCGCACGTGCAACAAACTTAGTGATGGCTGGAGAAGGAGGAGAGGCAAGAGTGAACCACATGGACCAAGACCCTGATTCTCAATCCGCAGTGGTAGCAAATCCTCCTAAAGAAGCAGCCCAAAGTTTAGCCGAGGGGGTGTTTAGAAATCACCCAAAGTGAGCAGCCCATCAGCACAAAGCTCTGCTGATGGGTTAGGTTATCGTGAGCGCAACAGTCTTACAGAGCCGTATATACCTCTTGATCCCGATTTGCAAACCAAGTCTGGACCAAACACCGCCCAGGCTGTTGCTAGTCAAATCCATTTAGAGAAATATGCACAAATGGTTGTCCAATCTGTTATTCATCAATACAATGGGCAGCCCGTGCCTCCAGCAACCCTAAATCCACAAAGTCTTGTTAGCTCTCTTCGAAGCCTTTACCTTTCTCAAAAAAACCTTTCTATTTTTAGGATTAAAGCAGAGCAAGGGTGGGAATTTAAAGTTCCTTTAGAAGAAATTTATGTACGCTTAGGGATCATTGAAAGCAAAGAAAGAAGATTGCGTGACCAAGTACTTAATAAACATTCCGATTACATACAAGATGATCGTATTCCAACTTTTAAAACCATCCCCAAACCTATAAAGAATATTGAAATTGAAAAACTTTTCGAACATGAAAACCTTGAAAAAAAAGATAAAAAAAGAATTTATATTCAAGGTGCAGCAGGAATTGGTAAGAGCACCTTATGCCACTACATTGTTTATCGCTGGGCAAAAGAGGAGCTATGGCAAGGTATCTTTTCCTATCTTTTTTGGATTCCTTTAAGAAACCTTACTTTAAGGAAATATCCCGATGATAAAGAGTATACTCCCGCTGATCTTATTGCCAGAGAATATGCAGATAAAATTGATTCGAGAGTGATTGAGGTTTATATAAAAGATGCTGCTTTTCTAGAAAAAACCCTGCTTGTGTTAGATGGTTATGATGAACTCTCAGCAGAGGCTCAAGGAAATACAAGTCTTGCTAGAGCCTTTAACAAGCTAAAAGAGTTATTTCCCCATATTCTAATTACCTCAAGACCTGGAAGCTGCTCTTTTGACCGTTCTTGTGAGCTAGAGCTTTTAGGCTTTGATAAAGAAGGGGTCGAACGTTATATCGATAACTTTTTCAAACAAGTGCAAGCAGAAGAAAAAAACAAAAACTTTACCAACTATTACAAAGGTCTCCCCAAGTTTCAAGTCTTGCGCGAATTCCCATTAATTTGACTCTTCTTTGTTGCCTCTTTAATGAAGACCCAGAGATTTTTGATTCTAATCAATCCATTACGATGACTGCTATTTATGAACGGATTGTTAATTGGATGTATAAATGGTTTCTTTTAAGAAGGATTGACCAAGGCAAATCTAATCAAACCAAGGAGAAAATTCTTACAGAAAAAAACCTTCGCCACAATCAAGAAGTAGCCAAAATTGCCACAGCTTTTGAAGAAATGGCTGATTTTGCCATGAAAAACAATACCCTTTATTTAGGAAAGCAAGAGATCGATGACTTTAGAGGCGACGCAATCACATCCAATGAGCTTGCCGATTGTGGACTTATCCGCATTCCGGAAGAAAAAGGGTATTTTATTCACTTAACCTTTCAAGAATTTTTAACTGCTTCAAAATTTGCCAATCAATATCTTAAAGGAAAAAATCGACAAGCATGCCAAAATTTTGTGCGCAATTACAAATTTGAACCCCACTATATCCCAGTTTTGCGCATGATTGCCGGCTACCTTTCTTTGTCTACTTCACGTAATCGACGTTATTTAGATTCAAACCCGCTACAGCTCTTTTTTAATGATCTCTTTGCTGAGCCTCAGGAGCTAGCTGGCAGGAGCGAACTCCCGTTAATTGCGGAGTGCTTTGAGGAGTGTCAAAATCCTGCTCAGGTGAGGCAGTACGAGGGCTTCATAAAAAGAGTGAAAGGCTATATTACACAACCCTCTTTATCAAGCTTAGACTTTGGACGATTGATCAGAAATAAAAATCTTCTTCATCATCCTACAATAATACATACTATCGTAGAATTGCTATCCGCTCCCCAGACAAGAAAGCATATGCTAGACATTTTAATAAATACCATAGAGACAGGGCAAAGATTACCCCCAGAAATAGTGAGATTTATTGCCGAGGTTCTTAAGAATTGTGATAACTATTATGCTGATAAAAAATTTGTTGTTAATGCCGTTTATGTTTTAGAAGAAGCCGTACGGCAGGGAGGAGAGCTTACTATGGAGGCTCTAGATGCTCTCACCCAAGTTATCAAGGCAGGCGAGTATAGTGCCCAAATGTTTGCTGCTGAGACTCTACAACTAGCGGCTCAGCAAGGCGGGGAGTTTGCTAAGAAGGCGCTAGATGTCCTCCTCCAAGCTCTCAAGGAAGGCGATTATGGTGCCAAAGAGCATGCTGCCGATGCTCTAGCAAGTGTGGCATCAAAAGGAGGGGAGTTTGCTAAGGAGGCGCTAGATGCTGTCATGCGAATTTTTAAGGAGGATGATCCTAATGCCAGAAACAATGCTGTCCATTCTCTAGCAATAGTGGCAAAAGGAGAAGGGAAGTTTGCTAAGGAGGCACTAGATGCTCTCATGCGAATTCTCAACGAGGGTGATCCTGATACTAGAAAGCATGCAGCCAATGCTTTAGGAATAGGGGTGCAACAAGGAGGGCAGTTTGCTAAGAAGGCGTTAGTTGCTCTCATCCAAGCTCTCAAGGAAGGCAATTATGGTGCCAAAAAGCATGCTGCTACCTCTCTAGCAGTGTTGACGAAACAAGGAAGGGAATTTGCTAAGGAGGCGCTAGTTGCTCTCGTTGGGATCCTCAACGAGGGTGATCCTGATACGAGCAAGCATGCTGCCAATGCTCTAGCAATAGGGGTGCAACGAGGAGGGCAGCTTGCTAAGAAAGCGCTAGAAGCTCTTCTTCAAGCTCTCAAGGAAGGCAATTACGGTGCCAAAAAGCATGCTGCCGCTGCTCTAGCAATAGTGGCACAACTAGGGGGCGAGATTGCTAATGAAGTGTTTGATGATCTCATCCAAATTCTCCAGGAAGGCGATCGTGATGCAAAAATATTTGCTGCTGAGGTTTTAGAGGTAGTGGCACGGCAAGGGGGCGAGATTGCTAAGGATAAGCTTATGAATTTAGAGACCTTTCGTATTTACCCTTTTATATTTCCTGCCTTTGAGGAACAACAAGAACAATCTAATCATTCTATAAGGCACACTAGCGTATATGAAGAAATCGCTTTAAAGATATTCAACGAATTAGGGTTGCAGGATTTGTGCCACGCTAAACTAGTATGTAAAGAGTGGAAGCAGTTAATTGAGCAAACTGATGGATGGAGAAGGTTTCATTCAAAGAATTTTAAGGGTAATTCACCAAAACATCATTTGCAGGCAACCGATCAAACAAATCATTTACAATCCTCTCTCAGCCACTGGAAGAAACCTCAAATAGCTGAATTGTTATGGCATGATTCCTCAACTATTATTAGTGACTCAGTAAAACTAAAAGTAAATACTGTAGCTGCCTATCTACATAGAGAAGGCTTTGAATTAAAAGGTGTTCCAAGTGATGGCGACTGCTTTTTTAGCGCTTTTCTAGGAAGCTACGGCCACCTTTCTAGAAAAATTCCTTTGCTAGAAGATCACCACGATAAAATTTCTTATTTAAGGCAAGTGCTCTCAGGCATTGTTAAACACACAGACAGTAAAAGAGCAGAAGAAATAATAGAAAAAGGAACTTGGGTAAGCGGCTTAGGCGAAGGAGATAGGCTGGCTTCGGCTTTATCTATTCCTATAAGGCTAGTGACTGTCAACGAAGAACATTTGAAGTGCGGTGTTTATGATAGCCTGATCTTTCCAGAAGCAGGTTTATCTGAAGAAGATAGATCTCAGGAGTGGAAAAATACCCCTCAGGAAAAAAGACCTAAAGAATATATTGTTATTGTGGATTTAGGCGGTCATTTTATTTATGCTCAAAAGCCTTAAAGCAAGATAAAGCCCCAAAAAAATTGTGTGGAGGTTTAAGTTGACGAAGCAAAGGGTACATTCTTTTCCTTAAAAAAGAGAGATGAATAAAACTCATAGGCCAAATAGTGCTTTTGCTGTTTTTAAGGATCGGGAAGATACAAAAGCCTATCCCGATAGCAGACTAAGTCTACACAGCCCTCAGCTTATTTACCAAATTCCTCAGACTAAGAGGTGTCTATTAAACCTAATTCTATAATTTTTAAAAGTAGTTTTTATTAAGAAGATTTTGTAGCCATAGGACTATTGGATAGAATTCCTGAATATTCTTTATGGCCAAAAACATTGACTCGTGCATTTTTTCGATGATGAGGCTTTGGTTTCACCACAATATCAATATCCTGCCCGAGTAGGCTTAAGAAATGTATTAGGCGTTCTATGGAGAAACCTCCCAGCTTTCGATGCAACAATGCAGATACTTTGGGTTGATTGATTTGCATAAGTGTTGCAGCTTTCTGCTGGGTAAGCTTTCTTTTTTTTATGATATTGTCAATTTCCCATGCCAATTCGGCTTTAGTAAGTTCTTCTTCTGCGTTAGCAACTCCAATATCTGCAAAAATATTGTCACTACTAATTTCAAACTCACTTCTTTCTATCTCTTGTTGTTTTTTTTTAATGACCATGTCAGTCAACCTCTTAATTTAAGTGTGTCAAGCCATTCTTTATATTTTTGATGGGCAGTTCTCAATCTTTGCTCAACTAGATCAATCTCTTGCTTTGGAGTTTGGATGCCAGTCTTTGATTTTTTTTGAAAAGCATGAAGAATAATAACAGCTTTTTCCATTTGAACCGTATACACTGTTCGATAGGTACCTCGGGCATCACATTGGATGATTTCAATCACAGAACCACCTCCAAATCCCTTAAGAGGTTTAGCGTCTCTATGTTTTTCACCTTTTTGAGCAATGTATAAAGCATGGCCCATCTCGTTCTTCACTCCATCAGGAAATTCCATAAAGTCTTTTTTGCTAGATCCCATCTAGAGAATCGGTTTTTTTTGATCCATTGTCTCTCTACCTATATATTATCCCAAAATTGGGATAACCCCTCCAGAGGAATCTAATAGCCAATCATAAAAAAGATTTAGACTTTCTCTAAAGTCCTCAAGATATTCCCTGAAAATATTTTTTATTCCTTTGGATATATCGAATCGACGAGCTAGCTTTTATTTTTCTGTCAGGACTATTTACTTTTTAATTTATTAATTTCTTTCTTTGCTTGTCTAGTGAGTATTATTGCATGCTGACATTTACCATGTAGCGCTCCATTGGACTAAATTGCTTTAGTGAGCCAATTCTTTTCCTTGTGAGTAACGAATAAAAAGTGCTTCTGAAAAAACTTTTAAGCTTACTAATAAGCTTGATTGTAAATGAAAGTTTAAAAAAAAGAGGTGATACACAAAAATTTGTTGACTAGATTTTTGTAAATTACTCATAGTGAACCTATCAAGCGTACAAGGTTTTAAACAAGCTTACAAGGTTTTAAATATGGTTAATTATCTTGCACTCTCTAAAGTTGATGTACCTGGCGAGCTCATCCAAAGTACATCAAGGCAATTACCTTTCTATGTTTCAACGAAAGATAAAGAAAAAACGACTCAATTGCTGAGGCTTTTTAAGAACACGAGCGAGGTAATGCCTTCTCGTATGGCTGAGTTATCTTTACCATCAGAGCATCAAATGTTTACTATTCGTTTAATTGATAAACTGTTTTTTGAAGCAATAAATGAATATCGACAAAGCTTTATTTATGCTACTGCCAAGGACATGAGCTATGTGCCTCTAGAAGATGGAAGCAATTTTACTTATGCTATGTGTGTAGGAGCTTGCCAATTTGCAACGAAAACACCAAATCTTCCAGTTGTTAAACAAATTATCGGGCCTATTCTTATGCTTTCTGGAGCCATATGGGGGATCTTAAAGAAAGACCGGTTTGCACGGATAAAAATAGCACAAGAGAAAAGCCTTCATAGAAAAAAGTGGTTTAAAGAAGTATTGATAAAAGAAGAGTTGCGCAAGCAAGCTGCTGTAGAATTAATTAACAAGAGAGCAAGAAATCTAAAAAGACAAATTGAAGAGCTAGGCGATGATTTAGTAGACGATGCCCTCATTGATGAGCTAAAAATACTAGATAAGTTCATGCATTACTTTTCTCCTAATACCCCTCTTTTGTTAGACGATATTCCTTTCAAAGAGTATATGGAACAAAAAGAAATAGATTAAAGAGAAAAATTAATTTAAATTGCAAAATACTAAGTTAATATAAGTTTTTTGTTTAAATGAAAAAGGCTTCAAAATCCTAAAATTATTTTTTCTAAACTAAAATTTAGGATAGAAGCTATGGAAAAGCAAATCATAATGATTTACTGCCTTTTTGACGAATATACTCAACCGCTTAATTATCATGATTGGCCAAATACTCGTTGGTCTTCATCTGAAGTCATGCTAATCCTCATTCCACGAAGGCGATTTTTTTATGAAAATGTAAGCAAAGCTAATTCCTTTGTGCTTGGCTATGTTTATATCAAGAAATTCTTTAACTCGAATATCTTGGATCACCGGATTTACAGAATTTTCTCCCGGAGGAAAAGCTTCTTAAATTTATCCAAAGTTGGGAAAAAGTTAATGGATTGCCTTTTGGACATATGGTAGATGAACTTCCTGTTTCTGTATGCAGGAATATTCGAATTCACATGTGCTGTGTTTATCAAGGTAAAGAATTTAGAGAATGTAAGATCAGGTAGCAAGAATGTTTTTAGGAGATAAAAGCAAATGAGATTAGTACAGCAGAAGAAAGCCTTCGGCAGGCGATTCTTTGTCCTAAAAAAACATGATAATGTTCGTTTTAAATACATGGACATTGATTTGCCGTGGGAAGCAGAGTTTACGGAATTTGGCATATCGTGATTACACCCATGAAGAAAAGTTGCCTAAAGAAAAGGAATTTAACTTAATGGCAGAAAGGCAAAACCATTTTACCAAATCTATAGAAGTGGAAGATTATGTGTGATCAAAATACTTTCGAAGGAAACAGAGAAAGTACGTTTAGGCAATTGTCTAAATTTTTCCTAGAAAGATTCATGTTAGCCCTTTAAAAAAGTTGAAGTAATAACCTTGTGTTTTATTATTGCTTTTGTCACTAACATAATTAAAACTTAATAATTTGCAAATTAAATTAATTATTTAAACATTATGATTCCCCAAATTAATTCCACTTTTTTTTCAAACGAACTTTCTTGCTCTCATGATAAGAGGAAAAAGGACAAGCTTTATTTCCTTCTCTCTTTTATTTGGGGGGGTAGTTTAGGAGCAGCCTGTCATTCTTTCTTAAGAAGTAAAAGGGTATTTCCAATTCCGCTGACAATAGGAATTTTAGCCGCGAATTGGATTATTTTTCCTTTTAAGCCTCGAGATGAATTTAACTATCCTGATATGAAAAGCAAAGAAAAAGCTTATCGCATTATGACTTTTGTGCTAGGTATATTAACAGGGATATTTGTTTCTCTTCTATTTAACATTTCTGTTGATGCTGGGGAAAAACAAAGAAATAGTCTTTCTCTTTTATTGTTTTGCGAACCGATAGCAATCTTATCAATTAATCTTTTAGCTAACTATTTGTTATGGAAACGACCAGCTTCTAACAAGAAACTCAACGGTTATATTTTAGCGAAAACCTCAGTTTATTGGGGCGTTGAGAAAGTAAATCAGGTCTTCAAATATTTCACGCATTTGCCAGCAAATTTTTTGAAAGGACCCTCGGAACAAGTCTTACCTAGGATAAAACTTGAAGAGTTTGAGGCTTTAAAAAAGGAACACACTCAAATAGCTGCAATATTTGGTTATCTCAAAATCTTAATTGAAAATGATGTTAGGCTCCGTACTTCTCTTCAGGCAAGCTATAGTTGGCTCACTTTTCCAAAGATGAATAAATCCCAACCGTTTGAAAACCTCCTCGTCGAAGAGTGGATAATTGAGATGCAAAAGAGGGCTTATTGGATGAGTATCATAACCTATACAACCGAATTTTTGGAAAGCAATCCTATTTTCCGTGAAAATCTCATAAACAGTTTAGCCGAAGAAAATACTGAAAAAGCTAGAGAAGCTTTGCATTTTTTAAATGTGCATTGCATTAAACCTTAAAATTTGTTTAATTAATAAAAAATTTTCGTTCAAATAGAGCCGTTACAGTCATGTCGAAGCAAATTAAGAAGAGTTTAAAAACATGCTAATGCCTAAAAAATTATCGTTGGAAGCTGATCTAAATGCTTTAAAGGAAAAGGGGATAAAAGAGTTTAATTTTAATGGTTATCAATGGGGTGATCAAGAACTATTTTTGCTAGCAAAATATTGCCCTCAAATTGAGTCTCTCCATTTTTCATGCGAAATTTCTGACGAAGGTTTAAAGTCTTTAGCTCTATTTCTCAAGTTATCTAGTTTATCAATAGACCCGGCTTATAGCTTAAGTGAGGACGGTATCCTTGTTTTGGGCTCCCTTCCTCATTTAACTCATCTGCAACTTAATAACTGTCAAATCGATGAGCGTTTTGCCAAATGCCTTTCTTCTTCTCAAACACTTTTATCGCTCGATCTTAACAACTGCGAATATTTAATAGATCATGACCTTGAAACTTTATCTGGCTTGAAGCAACTGCAATTTTTATCTCTTGGTAATCAACCAGGATTGACAGATGAAGGATTAAAATGGATACAAAAACTTCAGTCTTTAAGTTATCTATGCCTTGCAAGGTGTACAAATATTACTAATAAAGGAATATCTTATTTAGCTTCTCTAAAGAATTTATTAGTTTTAAACCTCAAGGGGACGCATATCAATGATCAGGGGCTACAAACAATCGTCGCTCTTCCTCACCTGGAAGGGCTTTTTTTAGAAGAATGTGGGCAAATTTCGGATCAAAGCCTTAAAATTGTTGGAACTATTCATTCACTTAAAGAACTCTATTTGGAACACTGTGAGACAATTACTGATAAAGGTATTTCCTATTTAAAATTTTTGAAACAATTGGAACGTTTAAATTTAAGCGGCTGTGATATTACAAATACCGCTTTAGAAACTATTGGCACTCTATCATCCCTTATTTATTTGAACCTTAAAAGTTGTCATCAGCTCACAGATAAGGGTGGTCAGCCTCTCTCTCAGCTACATAATCTTAAGGAATTAGATCTTTCTTATTGTCAAGATATTGGCGATTTCACCATGGCCCATTTTAAATCTCTACCCCAACTTGAAGTTCTAAACTTACATGGATGCCTACTTATAACAGATGAAGGCTTAAAGGAAATTGCGCAGATAAGAAGTTTAAAAACTCTTAATTTGCGCAATTGTAGCAAAGTATCTGATGAAGGGTTCTGCTCTTTTAAGCAATTAACACACCTTACAGATCTTGACCTCACTTATTGTCAAAATATTAGTGATGCGACACTTGCCTTTATTAAAACCCTTTCTTGCCTTGAAAGACTTGTTTTATGGGGATGCAAAAAGATAACGGATAAAGGATTAAAGCACCTTAGCTTTTTAGAAAATCTAACGGAGCTTAATATCACTGGTTGCTATATGTTAACTGAAACAGGAGTTATAGCGCTTGTGCAAAATTTAAAAAATTTGTCCCGTCTTTATATGAAAACATCTCAAAATATTTCTCCTGTCTTAGGAACCACTCTTAGAGAGATACGACCCGACTTAGAAATAATTTTCTAAATTTAACCTTAGGAAAAAGTGAGAATATGACGCTAAATCCATTAAATCATCTAGATTCTTTGACAAACCCTCCTATCCTAACCCAAGAAAAGAAATTGACTAGAGACAATGCAGTAGAATTTCTTCGTGCTTTGGTTCCTCTCACCTTTCCCTTTAAGGATGAAAAAGGATGCTATATCCAGCTTTTCAAATTAGCAAATTATGGAATGATTGGCGTGATACAAAATCCTGAAAAGGATTTTTCTGTTATTCCAAAGAATAAAATTCGATCAGCATTTGATCCAGAACTTAAAGGCCACAGCTTGATGGCACGAATTGAAAATATTTCTCAAAGGAGGTGGGATTTTGTTTTTGATGCTCTTGATAGAGAACTTCTCATCTTGCCCCACTTAGAAGGGGCTGGTCGTTTTAGCAAAAATCTTCAAATTAGGCATATCAAAACAGGGAATGCAAGCCCTGTATCGCATTTAACAAAAGAAGAGCTCGTCAACAGATTTGAAGAAAAAGTGAAAGCTGGAAAATTTACAACTTCAGGCCCAGATCCAGCCAATGGGAAAGGAGCATACTATAATAAAAAAACAGGAGTTTTTTACCACATTGATCATCATAATCGGTTCGGAGAGCCTTCTCATATAGATGTATATCGAGATAATAAGCATCCTAGGTATAAATCACCGGTTGAATTTAGAGATAAATGGAGGTTTGCTTATAAAAAAGATCCTGATAAAAACTTTAAACCCGACCCTACACCAGGAAAGGCTCAATTTCATGAAACTTTACAAAAAACAGGGCTGACAAAGTCGTTTAACTCCTGTCACCAAGATCATCCAGCTCCTATAAAAGGAGGGGCAAGGGGTGAAATTGGAGGCGTCGGCTGCTCTGTCGAGTTAATTGAGGGGCTCTTCGATTCTCCTGAATCGCTATTTACAACGGAGCATGCCTTCTTCATCCCGGCTTTTGAAGGAGAGGATGTGCCCTTTAACAGCCAAGAACTGAAACAAATCCTTCAAGAGCTTGCTTATGGAATCTATGTTCATGATACTGTCCCTTTCTTCAGCCTACATTTTAATACAAATGCCAACTTGTATCCTGTCATCCATCCTGCTTATGAAAATACTCTTGTGGGCCAGGTTTTTAGCATGCTTGATTATTTTATGAAAGGCTATCTCAATGGAGGAGTTTTTAAGGAAACATTTATTCACGAATGGCAAAAAAAACCTGCTCCAATTTCCATTGACAGCTCTACGCTACAGCAATTGATTAATCTTAAAAGCTATGCCGAAGCGCAACTTAGCGGGGATGGTCAAACCTACAACTCAGTAAGATCTCTACTAAAAGCTTTAGAAATGAGCAGCTTAGAAATAATAAAGGAAGAGCTTAGTGGACGTGTGCATGAAGCTTGGGATGATAGCTATCTAAAGGAAAATCCCATTTTCAATGATTATACAAAATTCACAAACTCCTTTCGAATAATTGCCAAACAAAAAGGGATTTATCAGTCAAAAGGATTATTTGTCCTTAGCCCAGATTTTGATGTTCAATATACCGTTGAACCTCATCCCGATTATCAGCAAGCACTCGAAGAATATTACAAATTAAATGGCTGCTATCCTGCGGCTTACGATAAGCTAATTCAAGTTTATGAATTCATGAAGCAGCAAATTCATAATCACATGGTGAAAATGCCATTTTGCCGTAAATATTTTGCTATGCTAGGAGTAATTAATTTCTTTTCTTATTACTTTATGACCTTGAAAAAACATCGCAAAATTCCTTTTTTACCAGAAGTAGAAGTTAAAGCGGCCAGTTGCCCAACCCTCTTCCCCCCCCTTCCTCTTTTAGAGCCGCGTGAGGAAGAATTAAAAATCAATCTTTTCAAAATTTTTCAAACGTTCGTTAATCAAAGTGAGACCTTAATTGGCCGGTTTCTCTCCCATCAGACAAGCACTATTGAAAACGATCGAATGAAGAGTGATTTTAAAAAAATCCTTCAAAAAGAAATTTATGGAAATGCTTCGCCTTTTCTGCAGCAAGACATGCTAGCTAATGAAACAAAATATGAAGTTCATATCGAGCAATGCACGAGCGAAATAGATATTTTAGAAAACATCAAGAATTTATTTGATCAATGTAAGCAAGCTCTTTTAGAAAACAGTGGGCAAAATTACAAGCTGATAAATGAGATAAACAATAATCCACATATAATCATTCAGCGTTTTTTTAAGGTATTGCCTAGTATATTTAAAAACCAAAATAAACTAGAACCGATTGGGAGACTTACTCTAGACTGTTTCATCTTACCCAGCGAACAATCTGCAAAAGAGATCGAAACGGGTAAAAGAATTGTCGGAGGATGTGGAATGAATACCTCCTCACTAAAAGTTAAACCTTCTTGGATGAGCCATCAAATTTTAGAACAAATGGGGGGAGCATTTCAAAATACCAAAAGGGGAGAGTGTTTAGCAGTTGAAAGTCATCATCCTAATGAACCTAAAGGGATGATTTTTAAACTTGGCTTCGATAATATGAGTCTGGATTTTGGAAAAAATGACCAAGATTTTCCTTTTTTTATTCCTTCCTCTAGCCAACTAATGCGAAAGCTTTTGCAAGCGATTACTCAAGACAACGAAGAAAATTTTGTTGATCTGATTCAAAATGTTGCATTAGATGACATGCAAGACCGCGAGGGTCGTTCTTTACTGCATCATAGTGCAAGTGCAAGAAATCCTGCTTTCACCATTGCTCTGCTAAAGAAAGGCTTATCTCCACATGTAGGCGACAATAAAAACTATCTTCCCGTTCATTATGCTGCCATGCATGGGCATTTAAATCAGTTAGAAGTTTTAACAGAGAAATACCCTCAGACCATAAATGCTGTGAGTAATCAAGGAGCAACCCCTTTAATCGTCGCTATTCAGCACAAACAATCCAAAACAATTCAATGGTTAATACATCGAGGAGCATGGGGCGATGCCATGCTAAATGATGGCTATACGGTACTGCATTGCATTGCTCATCAAGGCGATTTAAAACCTATAAAAATCATATTGGAGCAGTCAGAAAAAGCTGTGAAAATAATTAATGCGGAGACCAATGAAGGCATTACTCCTCTTATGATTGCTTGTGCAGGAGGCTCATATTCCTTAGTCGATTATCTTCTAAAAAAAGGTGCTGATCCGAAAAAAAGGGCAAAAAATGGAAAAACAGCCTTGGATTATGCTCTCAAGCATGATAATTTACAGCTATGCCAACTTTTGACTCTTCAATCAAGCTTGACTCCTTTTACCATTGAGATGGCCATCAAAAAGAATTCGCTAGAGATTAATCAACTTTTAAGCCAGCTTCCTGGCTATCTAGACTATAAAAATGCCATACGAGATACCCCACTACTCATGGCTCTTCGCTATGCTCATCTTCCAGTGGCCATGAATATTCTAAATTTAACTACAGATGTGAGGGATTTAAGTACCAAAAATAAACTCAAAGAATCTCCCATCGAATTGGCCATTAGAGGTAAGTTTTATCCATTTCTTGAAGTTTTATTAGAACGTGGTGCTGAAATTACTCCTCAACGCCTTTTTAAACTTTTGCTGCAAACAGGTTACAAGGGAGGTTCTCCTTTTATTGACTCAATTTTTAAAAACACCCATTTTACTCAAATTGAACTGCAGGATTTGTTATTATCGGCTGCTAAAGCTGGTAATCACGTTGCTATTTCCAATCTCTTAATTCCTCAAGGAGTAAATTTAGACACTATAAAAGATACTAAAGGGTGGAAAATTGAACATTATCTTGCTCAATCTGATGGAATTTATTTATTCAGAAAGCGTTATCAACAAACGAAAGACCCTCTTCAACCTTTAGCAGCAGAAGGAGGCAAAACTCTTCCCTATCTTGCAGGCGAGAATGGAAGTAAGCGAGTTTTTAGTTTCTTGCTTGGGCAAATAAAGAAAAGAAGCTTACCTTTAATCAATCATTATCAAGGAAGACATTTATTTTACAGCGTTTTAGAAAGGGGTGACGTAGATCTCATTCGTTTATTTGTTGAAAAATTTGGTGCTTCTCATCTTGTTAACCAATCAATTGAAAATGGAAAATTTTTTCTCCCTGTTCATCTTGCTGCTCGAAGCATTTCAAGCAAAGTCTTAGGTTATTTATATAGCTGTGGAGCACAATTAAATGTCAAAGATGACCAAGATCGTTATCCTCTCTTTTATGCTGTTCAAAGCAAAAGAGAAGAAAACGTTGCATTTTTGTTAGACGAAAATCATCGCAACCCCATTACTCCAGATGTCATTTTGTGTGCTGCTTCTTTCGCGGAAGAAGAGATATTAGATACACTTGTCAAAGCAGGAGCTGACTTGAATCAGCCAAGCTATTTCACAGGTGATACAGCCCTTTTGCTTGCCATTAAAGCCAAGGACATGAGAGCTTTTTTGAGATTAATCGATAGGGGAGCCTCTTATACTTACCAAAATCAAGAGGGTTGGACACCCTTATTACTCGCAGCCAAAGAGGGTCAAGCAGAAATGTTAGAGATCATTTTGACTAGAAATCCAAATGCTAAGCGAGAAAAAAGAATGGGTCATAACGCCTTACATATTGCTTGTCGAGAAGGCCACGAACATTGTGCTGAAATTCTGATTAACCGTGGATTTTTAATTGATGAAGAAAATGGAGCTAAGCTTACTAGTCTTTCTTTCGCAAACAATCGTTATGCTGTGAAAGCTAAGCTAGGAATTAATCCAGAAAGAGAAAATTATCAAAGATTGACCGAAAAGCTGTATGTTGCCGTTTCTAAGCAAGACCTTGCTTCTATTTTAGAAGTATTACCTCAATGGCCAATTAATACCTATTTTACCATAAATTTAAAGGGGTCCAGCTTGCGAGGTACGCTTTTACATCTCATTTTAAAAGCTTGCGTTTATTCTAAAACTAAACAACTCAATCGTTTAATTATAGCTCTTACTAAAATTAGAGAATTTAATCCTCATTTAATAGATTGTGAGGGCAATTCATATGCGCATTTGATGATCAAAAACACTTCTTTAGATCCAACTCAATTCGATGTGTTTCCTTTGGATACAACCAATCATCAAGGACAAACGCCTTTGCATTTTGCAGCTGTCGCAGATAATATAGAGCTCTTGAAAAATCTCATCAAAAAGCTCGGCCCTACTAAAGTAGATCCTGTAGATCATCAAGAGCTTACCCCTCTTTTTTATGCCATTAAAGAAAATAAACGCGAGCAAGTTAAAGCACTATTGAAAGGGGGCACTAATGTTGAATTCTGTAACGCTTCTGGAATCACACCTTTGATTTTTGCTTGCCTAAAAGGCAATTATCCTATTATTCGTCTCTTAATTAAATTTAGAGCAAATGTCAATCATAGAGCAAGTCACAGTGATAAAAAAGGGAGGAGTTTTTTGACTCCTCTATCGGCTTCGCTCTTATCTAAAAATGAAGAAATTACTCTTTTTCTTTTATTTCGTGGGGCACAATTTAATCAAATGAGCGATGAGGGGCAGTTTATTGGACATATTGCTGCGACTCGCAATAAAATTTACATTTTACGTTTTCTTGCCGAGCAAGGATTATCGATTTCTACTTATGATGATCAAGGATTACAGCCCATTCATGCTGCAGCTTTAGCAGGTAAGATCAAAGCTATGAAATTTTTGCTCTCTCAAGGTATTTCAGTTGAAACTCCTGTTTTAGATACAGAAAAGGCACAGCACACACTTAAAGAAACCACACCCCTCCTTTTGGCAGCCAAACAAGGAACAGTAGAAGCAGTCAAATGGCTTCTTGAACATGGAGCAAACCCACATAAAAGAACTTCTGATGGCGTAGATATTTTGCAAAGCCTTATCGTAAATAGCGCGGGTAATACTCAAAGATTGATCACCCTCTTCCAAGAATATCTGCTAATAAACGACCTTAGCCAGCTGTTACCAGCTATTTGCTTGGCAATTGCAAAGGACTACATTGATCCCGTGAAAATTTTGTATGCAATGGGTATTCCCATTTCTTCACGGCTTGATCATGGATTGACAGGTCTACACTATGCTTGTCAATTCGGTGCTTTGCATGTCACCGAGTTTTTTCTCAAGCAAGGAGCTGACTGGAAACTTTGCGATGATACGGGTCAAATCCCTCTTGAGCTAGCTGCTGCTAATTCATCGCCTGAGCAATTTAAATTGATGCTCGACTTCATTAATCCTTCTTTGGAATATCAAAATAGCAAAGGGGAAACATTAATGCATCTAGCAACACGAGCTGGTAATTTGACTCATGTGATGTTATTAATTGACCAAGGAGCTGATTTTGATATCCAAGATTCACTGGGAATGACACCTTTGCACATTGCCGCTGAAAAAGGGTTTAAAGAAATTGTTGAATTGCTAATGATTTGTGGCGCCAATCCTAAACTCAAAACTAGCTTTAACTCATGTTCTCCACTAGAACTTGCAACAATTGATGTAAAGGAATGTATAGACCGTCTTCTTTTAATTATTACCCAAGCTCCTCAAAACAATACCCCTCTTCATACTGCTGTTCTCGCAAATAACCCTTTAGCTATTCAATTGACGCTTCGACATTTTCCAGTCAATCAAAGAGATGCTTTGGGTAGAACAGCTCTTCACAATGCAGTATATACTGAGAATTTAGAAATTATTCGTCTCCTATTAAACCAAGGAGCTAATGTCCATGAAGAGGATTTAAATGGAGTTACTCCTTTGATAGTAGCTCATAAAGAGGTTATTAACCCAAAGGTAAAGCAATTCCTTGAAAAATTTAGTAGAAATTCTGATTAAATTGAGAAGCTCTCGAATAATTTTAGAATGGCTTTTAAGTAGAAATTAAAATGAGCACTACTCCTTGCTAGGATAAGCATGCGGAGTCGAGTGTTCCATTTTGGGTAAGTCACAGGGGGTGTTCACTTAAATAAAAATAAAAAAGAATCGTAACCCTTACAGTTTGAATATCGCCCTCTCAATGAAAAAAAGATGATAAGAAGGAAAAAATGAATCCTATTGAAATTGATCCTGTGCAATGGCTTTCTGGTACTGAAAGATCTACTTTCCAGCAATTGACAAGTCCTTTAAAAGAAATCCTTGAGCAGTATTTGCATCAAATAAAAGGAGACGAAATAGATATTGTCTCTGTTGCCTTAGGTGCTATTCGGGTAAGTCATGAACCAAATGAATTGTTTCTTAAACAACGGGAAAAATTCTTTGTTTGCCTCCTTTCAAACGCGAAATTTCAAACTCAACCCACATGGAATAAAGTTCTTGAAATTGCTCAAAAAGGATTTTTAGGTGAATTTCTGCATCAGATCGACAATAAAAAAAAAGCCTATCATTCCATTAAAACCCTTATTTCTTTGGTCGATCAATTTCATGCAGATAAGCTGCCTACTTTAATCCATAGAAAACAAAAAAGCCAGCTCTCCAATTCACTTAACATCCCAGAATCTTCTCTAATTCTACAAGCTTACACCCAAATCTATGACTGTCAAACCTATTATGCTTTGCCAAAATTGATTGACGAGTTTTTATCTCATCTCTCAACTCATCAAAAATGGGGAAGCGAAACTTACGCTTGTCTTTTTTACTCCATTAACATTACCTATAACACTAAATTTGATGAATTTGAGAAACTTAAACTGTATAAGACTCTTTTTTCTCTGCATTCTCCAGAACGATTAATGGTGCTTGAGCACCCCTCTGAGGTAGATGTTAAGGAATTTTTGAGTTTATGCCTAAGCCTAAAAAACAAGATAGGGGAAGAATTATTGGATGATTATTTAACTTCCTTAAATCAAACAACTGAATGGACCTTGAGCCAGGCCATAAAAAACTTGAAATTCTTATTAAAAATAAGAAAAAATGATGATTTTTATACCTTAATAGATCAATGGAAAAATCAACGCCTTGAGTGGAATTTTTTAGTTACGCTTTCTAAAAATCAACTTAAGCCAACATCTTCAGATGAGACCTTTTTTCAAGATCCTATTTCGCAGCGTTTGATAAGATTTAAGCGAGATCCTACGATAACGCAGGCTTTA
This sequence comes from Neochlamydia sp. EPS4, assembly GCF_000813665.1. Classification (NCBI taxonomy): domain Bacteria; kingdom Pseudomonadati; phylum Chlamydiota; class Chlamydiia; order Parachlamydiales; family Parachlamydiaceae; genus Neochlamydia; species Neochlamydia sp. EPS4. Next base: position 20,708 of record NZ_JSDQ01000065.1, read on the forward strand.
AACGATAGAGAACTACACCTCATTTTTCGTCAGTATCAAACCCTTGAAAAATTATGTACCCACTATAAACAGCTGGAATTTCATGAACTCTTGAAGCAGGCCTACTCAATCCGCAACTTAGCCAAAACAGCTTCCATTAATGAAGAGAATCGCCTTAACTTGATTGCTATCGGTCGTGTCGCCATCTGGCTAGAGTTTGGTATTTATCCTTTTAGTACGCAAATACTTGCGCTTTTGGCTCTTCTGCTTGATGGAAAAAGCCGACAGGGACAAGTTAAAACAGGAGAGGGCAAATCAACAATTATTGCTCTTTGGGCTTTCCTCATGGCTATGGAGTGTCGCGCTATTGACGTTATTACCTCTGCTCGTTACCTTGCAATTCGTGATCACGATAAATTTGCCACCTTTTTTAAAAAATGTGGGATTACCATAAGCCACATTTGCCGTGACCGAAAAAGGCCTGAAGACTTTGAAGCACAGATCCTTTATGGGCCAGCATTTGATTTTGAATTTGCCTGGATGGAAGATATGCTTTGGGGGTCAAAACTCTATCAACAAAGGTTAGAAATTCCCTATATTCACCGCAATTTTGATGTTGTAATGGTTGATGAGTCGGATAATCTTCTAGTTGATAATGCCCAAAATGGGGCAAGGTTGGGTTGTCCAACCACTAATTCTTATGAATGGATTTATGCCCCAATCTTACTTTTTGTACGTGAGCATAAGGAAACAGTGAAAGAAAATCAAAGCCAAGCACTTATTTTATTAAAATCCTTTTTAAATCATACATTAAATCTAGAACAACAAAGAATGGTTAACCAGCTCCAAGATGATCAGCTCCAAACTTGGCTCAGGTCAGCTCATCATGTCTTATTTGAATTAAGCTTGGATAAGGAATATATCATTAAAGTAAAAAAGACTCATCAAGGGCATGCAGAACGAACCATTCAAATTGTTAACCTTGACACTGGGCGAGTATCAGAAAATAGCCGCTGGTCAAATGGAATTCATGAATTTTTAGAGGTTAAACACGACATTCTCGTCGAAAAAGAAACTTTGACTCCTCTTTCCTTGTCTCATGCTGTTTTTTACAAATTTTACCATACAATTACGGCCTTGACAGGTACAGCAGAAAGATTTCAAACTAAAGAGATTTATCACATTGAGAGTTTTGATGTTCCCCCACATCGTCCCTTACAAAGACAAGATTTTCCTATTCTGTTTGTTCCAACAACTGAAAAATATCATTTAACCATCTTACAAAACGTTAAGCAATGCATCCAGATAGGACGCCCCTGCTTGGTCTTATGTGCTACAATTAAGGAGACAAAAGAACTAGCTACACACCTCTTAAAAGAAAAAATACACGCTCAAATTCTAAATGAAGTACAAGAAGAACTCGAACATGTAATTTTAAATCGGGCAGGGGAGGCACGCATGGTAACGATTGCCACAAATACAGCAGGTAGGGGAACAGATATTGTTCTTAGTCAAGAAAGCTTACAAAATGGGGGATTGCATGTTCTGCTAACATTTTATCCAGATTCACAAAGAGTCGAAGATCAAGCAATTGGTCGGGCGGGTAGGCAAGGACAGCCAGGGTCTTCACAAATTATTGTAAATAAAGAATGCCTAGAAATTAAAGAGTTGATCAGCCAACAAGAAGAGGATTTAACAGATACTGTCCTTATCAATTTGCTAAAAAGGCAACGCGATTTAAAGGAAAAAACCTTGGCAACAGTCCAAGTTTTCCAAGCAGAATTGCAGCGCTTTCTAGCTGCAAAAACAGAGCATTTTTTTTCAATTTTTCGACAATGGAGTGATCATGTAGCTCAAGATAGCACCTTAGATAGGTATGCTGAAAGACTTTGCTCCTTAAGAATAGCGTCTAAAAAAAGTATTGATTTTTCTTCTTTGGCTGGATTGGATCTTGTCTTGGCTGAAGAGTGCTTATCTTTATTAATAACCAAAAGAGGACAGCTAGCATGGAAAATTTTTCTAAAAAAAATTGTAGAAAGGTTAAAGGAAAAAGCAATTGAAGAGTGGGTCAAAAATTTCTTCGAAAATGCTGAGGAACAACTAATGCGCATCGCTCATATATTAGGTAAATTAAAATTAGAATTAGATCAAACTTTTGAAGTCAATTTACAAGATGACTCTCAAGCTTTTTCTAATCAGGAGAAAAGAGACTTATTTCACCTTATTACGGAACATTTTTTAAGGAATATAGAAGAGCACACAGAAGCCACAAAAAGAGAAATTAATCAAAAATTTGACGCTCACCAGCTAAAATGGAATAATTATTTCTCTTTAGATGGTTCAGGACTTTTAATTTACTTGAAAGAAATTACAAGCATTAACTTTTTGCCTATTCTAAAAAGATAACTTATACGCTTTTAATCTACTCTTTATGCAGTCACGTACTTCATAAACTCCCTTTTGTTAAGCAGAGGGACATTTTTCAGAAGGTGGGGTATGCAGACTAAGGTGCGCCACGAACTTTGACAAGCCAACGGCGGGTCAAAGATGCTGTACAAGAGATTAGGGAAGGCCCCTAGTAACCGATGACTTAGGCATAGGTTACAAACCACCTTAAGCTGCATGGGTAAAGAGCCCATGTGGTGAGCGTTAAGGAAAAGGTATAGCAAGACTATATCAGGTGAGAGTTAAGGAGACGAATGCAAATGAATCACTGATGACGTGTCGAAAGCATAGGGATGATGTCAAAACTGGGGGGTCTTAGTTAACCCAGGACAAATCTAAGGGAAACCTAATATTAACTGCTTAGATGGCATCCGGCATAAAGGTGACGTGAACTTAACTACAGGCTCTTATACGGAACGTGGGAACCTGTCGCCTTGATGAAAAGGGAGAAGTTCAAATGGAAGCCCCATAAGAACCAGAGTACCGATGCAAGGAACAGGGGCGGAATAGCCCGTAGTAGTGAGGAGACCTCTGTAATGGAGGTGGAGCGAAGGGGACTATATTGTTTAGCTTAAGATTAATCGAACAACTGGAAACAGGAGGAATCGATGAATACAGCAAAGTCGTATTGTATTTCTAAATCCATTGTATGGGAAGCATACAAGAGAGTAAAAGCTAACAAAGGAGCAGCAGGTGTTGACGAAGAGTCTATAGAAGAATTTGAAAAGAATCTTAAAGACAATCTGTATAAACTTTGGAATCGCCTATCGTCGGGGAGCTACTTTCCGCCTCCCGTAAAGATAGTTGCCATACCAAAAAGTGATGGAAAGCTGAGAAAGTTGGGAATACCCACAGTATCAGACAGAATCGCACAGATGGTCGTTAAGCTGTATCTAGAGCCAGAGATTGACCCACATTTTCATCCTGATTCTTATGGGTACAGACCTGGAAAATCAGCGTTAGAAGCCGTAGGAGTCGCTAGACAGAGATGTTGGCGCAACGACTATGTTATTGACCTTGATATCAAAGGATTTTTCGATAATTTAGACCACGAGCTCGTCATGAGAGCCGTAAGGAAACACACCGAAAGCCAATGGATTCTTCTGTATATAGAACGCTGGCTAAAAGCGCCAGAGCAAGATGCAGACGGGAAACTTATAAAAAGAGATAGAGGGACTCCACAAGGGGGTGTAATCAGCCCTTTACTAGCCAATCTATTTCTTCATTATGCCTTAGACGAATGGATGAGGAAATGCTATCCAGGTAATCCATTCGAGCGTTATGCTGATGATATAGTGGTTCACTGTCAAACGGAAGCGCAAGCCAACGAAATAAAGAAAGCTATTGCAGAACGCTTAGCTCAATGCAAACTGGAGCTACATCCTGCAAAGACAAAAATAGTTTATTGCAAAGATGATCAACGAAGAAAAAGATACCTAAACGAGAAATTTGATTTTCTGGGATATACTTTTAGAGCCAGAAGATCAAAGAATCGGTATGGAAAACACTTCATCAACTTTAGTCCCGCAGTAAGCAATAAAGCAAAGAAAGCAATAACGAGTACGATGAGAAGTTGGAAAATGCATCTGCGCAGTGACAAGAAGATTGTAGATTTATCAAGAATGTTCAATCCCATGATAAGAGGTTGGATCAACTACTATGGTAAATATTACAAATCAGAACTCTATCAAATTTTCAATGTTGCAAACCGTACATTAGCAAGGTGGGCGGAAAGGAAATACAAGAAGTTAAGAGGCCACAGCAGAAGGGCAATGCATTGGTTGGGAGGGATCGCAAAACGAGAACCTCAGCTATTTGCTCACTGGAAAATGGGC
>NZ_JSDQ01000066.1:0-33028 GCF_000813665.1 Neochlamydia sp. EPS4
AGGTCGACTCACCTCATACCTGCGACTAGACAATAGGAGCCGTATGAGCTGAGAGGCTCACGTACGGAACTGTGAGAGCGTGAGGGTGTGATCCCCTCGCGCTACTCGACTTTTTTTAAAGCGTATTACATAATAAAAAAGCGACAGATGCTCTCATCCCAATTCTCAAAAAGGGCGATTCTATTACCTTGTCTTCTACTTCCGATACTTTAGGAGCAGTTGCACAGCAAGGAGGCGAGCTTTCTAAAGAAGCACTAAATGTTCTCCTCCAAATCCTCGTCAATTCACAAAAAAATACTTGAAAAAAGCTGGCTTGCTTCAAACTGGCTTTGAAAAAGATAAAATCTCCTGAGCCCAGGCACTTATACAACATAACATATATTATCAGACGTTATATTTATGAAGATTTCCTTGTTACGTGGCTGGTTTCCAGTAGCTAAATGAAGGACCTTTTTTTCTTCACGTTACGCTCTTATAAACCACTTAAGTTGGCTCCTTTTATTTTACTGCTAACAAAGTGTTATTCAAGCGTAAGATTGACCACTTGTGCTTCATCTACTCCATAAGTCCAGTTTCTTGCAGTGCTATTAAAGTAATATTTAGGACAGGTGCTTTTTGCATCCAAATTTTTTGTTTTCTAATCCAGTTAACTTTAAATGTTTAAAATTAATTTTGTTGATTCCTAAATGTTGTAAGATGAATCAAGTTTTAATCTAAGATAAAATTTTAATACAAATTATTTAAGATATACTCTCACTCCTCCCTGCAGAGGGCTTCCTAAGATTTACTACCCTCTACCTTGGCTTCCAATTAGTACGTCAGAGTAATAAAGATGTTGCTCAGAGCTATTATAGTAAAAAACAGGAATATCTCTATTAAAGCAATCTAAACAAATCTGCTTTTTTATTTGCTCTAGGTTATCGACATGAAAAGTCAATTGCAACGCTTCAACTTCCTCTTGTATGGCTTCAGCTAAATGTTGTATACCTTCCTCTTGGGCGGGATCAATTCGCCTAGTAATATTGTTTAAAGAGCTAGTATTCAATAAAACCACACGTCCTCTTGTATGTTCCAAAGTCTCATGAATTTCCTGTATTCTTGTCTCATATTCTGAGTCGGATTCCTGAAACATATCAATATTTTCTAATAAGTTTTTAACATTTATGTCTGCTATCTTCAATTGTTCATCCGTAATCATGTAGGAAAGCTGTGCTGCATTTTCATTACCAGAGATTTCTTGCTGATATCTACCCGTAAACCAGAGACGATTTAATCCCCTCAAGGAAGGATCAGCGCCTCCGGAACAATCAAACCAATAAGCGGCCCCGTCCTTATTATTGAAAATCCCGCTTCCTACTTGGTCAAAATTAGGAATTAAAAATACTTCCACATCAATTAAATACGGAGATTTATTAGAGGTAATCATATTTAGGTAATGCAAATCAGATATTCTAAGTCGTTGAGCAATCTTTTCTAAAACACATAACTTTTTAAAGTAATCTTTTAATTCTTCATTACTAGCAATGGTATTGTTGTCTGGCGTATTTTTAAGTACGTCGCAATAGCTATAAAAGCTATCGGGCTTACTAAATTCATCCTCAAGATCAAGCACCTTATATGTCCCAAATCCAAAAGTGTTTAATAATCCTCTATCTTCATCACATAATAATAATTCAGGTAACATAGAACGGGGCTTGTAAATAATTTCCTCCCCTCTCCCAAAAATCAACTTAAAAGGTATTTTGCCTTTACAGTGAGTTTCCTTTCCTAAAGCCAACATTTCTACAAGAGTGTCGTCTTCTGCTATATTAAAATACCTCAAATTTCCCTGATTAATATCTCTTTCTACTCTGTTCTTTATTTGGTTAATAAAGGACACAAAATTAGAAAGAATGTTTTCAATCATTATAATTTTAGAGCTTTCTAAAGCTTCCTCCATATTAACTACATCTAATATTTTCTCAGACAAGTGTTGAAGGAAATTATCTCTACTCTCTGAGCCTAATTGGACAGTAATTACGCTTGATATAAGATAAGCTTTAATAAAATTATTTACATATATCTTCGCTTCTCTATCTTTATCTACCTTTATATAAGCTTGAGTATTTTGAACAATTTTTTTTATAGAAAATAAAGGTAGAGTGGGTTTCCTAAACGAATATAAAGCGTAAGCTCCTCCTAATAAAAAAATTCCACTTAAAGAGGAGAAAAAAATCTTAGGATGTTGGCTTGGAAAATTTTTTACTTCGGAAAAAACATTTTTTGCGATTGCCTTTATGTTTTCTAAGTTGCTCTGCTTATTCGCAATAATTTGAGGAACACAGGTAAAATTTATGAAAGGATATTTAAAAGAGAGGTAACTTACATTGTTTGAAGACATTTTAACCTTTTATGAAACATTAATAAAAAAATTTACATTTATTATAACCTAAATAATTTATTTTGTGAATATTTGTTTAATATTAAACATAATTTAATGCTTTTTTTTAAAGGCAGGCTTACGGAAGAGGAACTTTTGCCCTTGGGCTGGCTCATAAAAGCTCCTTAAAATTAGAAGCTTAAGGTCTTCCTCATAAAACCGATATAATCTCAATAAATTGATTTAATGATCACTCACCTGGGGTGTAATTAAAAGTGTTGGCAAGATAAGGAAGGATTAATACCTCCTAAAAGTGTAGCAAAAGGAGGTTGCATATGCTTAACGAAGAAGAAGTTAATCATGTAGTAAATCGCTTAAAGAATCATCCCAACTTATTAGAATCCATTAAAGATTTATATTACCGAAAGAGTTAAAGGGATAGAAGTGGCGGATGATGCTGAATTTGCTCTTATTCCCGAAGTTAGAGGCTTAGGGAAAAAATGCCTAGAGGATTGGGCAAAGCATCAAGTAAATGAACAAGAAGCCAAGGCTCGGGAAATGAAATTAAGGCAGCACTCAAAAAAACTAAATTGGCATATAACATTTGGGATAGTAGGTATGGAAGAGAGATGCTTCCTACAAGCAGGAAAATTGATTAGACCCTTGGCTAGATTGATTACCCAAAAGCATGCAAGCGAAATAGCTAAGCTAAAAAAGAAATGTCGAGTCAAGAAGCAATCATTATCAGTGAAATAGATGAGAGTATGGTACCCATTGTGAAGATAGACGAGATCGACAAACAAGCAAAAAAGATGCAAGAAAAATAAGAAAAGCATGTTAGAAAGAAGCCAAACTAAGTTTGACAAAAGGTAAAGACAAAGCCAACCGCTTCTATGCTGGTAGTACTGGACCGGCAGAACAGCAGGTCAATAGATGCTAGAATGTGCTCTTATAGCGGGCATGAAAGAAGGCAGCTATGTGCATGCCATAATCGATGAAGCGCCCTGGATAGCTAAAGCAAATAAAACTAAAGTTTTGCAATCGATGCGGCCACTTAATTGATTTTTATCATCTATGTGAATATTTATCTTAAGGCTGCAATTTGGGGCACTATTTTTGATCTAAAAAAGTGGTTAGAAGAATGTAAAGAGAAGGTAAAAGCTGGAAAAAGCCGAAAGGTTTTCAAAGAGATTGAAATTAAGTTCAAGGCGTTAGATCATCCTGGGCAGGAGTATGGCTTAGTAGGATGCTATAGGTATATGGTAAAAAAGACTGGATATGATGAATTATAAAAACGCTTTAGATAAAGGCTTACCGATTGGGTCTGGTGAGACAGAAAGTAGCCTTAAGGCATGTGATACCAAAGAGGCTGAAGATAGTGGGAGTTTGGTGGAAGACAGAAAATGCTAATGCGATGTTGAGGTTAAGGATAGGTAGATTAAATGGTTATTGGGAAGCTTACTGGAATTCCTACAAATCTGCTGCTTAAAAAGATTGCCAACACTTTTGTTTACACCTAGTCACCTGAGGCACCAATGATATTTATTGCATTTAAAATGGGTTTAACTTATATCTAATTAATAGATCCAGATAATTAATTAATAAAAACAGTTAGGGGGCGAAAATGGGAGTTGACGTATTAAAAGGAGAAGTTTTCTATAAAATTGTTGCTCCTTCTCTTGAAGAAGAGATGGTAAAACAGAAAGCAACCTCTTTAGGAATTTCAGAAATTAAAACTTTAGAGGAAAAAAATTTATTAATTAATAGCTTACTCCATGATATTCAGTCTAAAATCTCAGATTATATTAATAAAGAAGAAGTTCTTAACAAAAATAAACATCTTAAACATTATAAATCTCCTTCCCTTTACAAGTGGTCAGTGCTAGAACAAGCTGAGAAAGCAGTGGAGACAATTTATCCTTATGCTACTGATGAAAATTTGGCACTATCTGGAACATCTTCTAATCAACCAGCAGATAAGTCCTTACCTATTACTCCCTTACTCCTACTCTGTAGCGTGGTAGCGATGACTATATTGGGGAAGATGGAATAATATTTTTTCTATAAATCTGCGTAGACAGCTTCAAAAATTAGTTTTTAAAGAAACTTAAGATTAATTTGAGCTTTAATAATAATAAAAAAAGTAAGCGAGCGCGGGATATAAAGAGTTTTTTAGATAACAGGAAGTATAGGCTGCCTACGAGCTGCATGTATATAGCGTCTGCCAGAAAATTGATAACGGTCACCTTGGTGATAAAGAATTTTGATGCAAATATACTGCACTCCTCTCCATTTTTTGATAAATGTAGGCAGCTAACTTACACACAACTCACCTCTCATGATTAGATTTCTTAATGTACTCATTTAACCTCCAAAAGTTGTTTCTTAAGCTGTATGTATGATTTGTATAGGCAAGCGACTCTGACCCATTCTTTGCAAATAAGATGCTTAGATGATTAACTAAATAATACGCTTTAAAAAGCTAAGTCTACATACCTGCCTCTGTAAAAAGCTTTATCTCAACTTAAGGGGATGATTTTATAAAGTATACTGGTGCTTAAAAAGCAACTCAAAAGCATATAATTTACATTTTAATTAAGGAAGGGCATGGTAAATTTATCGTAGTGCCCTAAAATTCCCTTTTTATATTCCGAAATTTTTCTTTAATGATTCTAGCACTAACCTTTCAATTAAAAGGTTCTTCTCCTTGTTTTTATAAATTTAGGGAGCAAAATACTTTATGGGTTTCTTATGCCTTCCTTGTCTGTCTAAGCTCTTAACATCTGCTTTGATTGCTTCTTCACTTGTCAGTGTGCTATCTCCACTAATTAAAGGATTTACGATGATTAAAAGACTTATTTTCAAAGATTCGTTGATAAGCAACTTAATAAAAATATTTCCTTTTAAATAAATTTCTTTTATGACAAGTGTAGGATATCTTTGGAGAGAACATGAGATCTTTTACACTTACTATGCAATACTTTATAGGAGAAGGCAAAAAGCGCAATCCCCTACTCTTCTATCTAGCAATTCTTAACTTTGCTTTAGCAATTTTCTTATTAAGCTTAATCCCCTTAGGTTCCCCTGTAGCATCTGAGACCATCCCTTGGATAAAGCCTATCAAATTCGCTTTTTCTTTCGGACTTTATCTTTTGACGATAGGATGGATTTTAGTATACTTGAAAATTTCTACAAAAATGTTTTTAGCTATAAGCCGGCTAACAGCCCTGCTTATATTTATGGAAATGCTTGTAATTGTTCTACAGAGTATACAAGGAAAAATTTATCATTTTAGCATAGAGCAACCCTTAACCCTTGCTATCTGCTATGGTATGTGTCTATACCTATTTTCTCATCTATTAATTGTAGCTAATACCCTTATTACGAGTTATATTTTATATTTATTTTTTCAACCCACTACTCTTTGTTCCCCTGCTTATTTATGGGGGATTCGCTTAGGTTTAGTTATATTTCTTTTAAGCTGTTTAGAAGGCGGTTTTATCGCTTTTCAGGATATGTATTTGAGGCAGGGACAAGTACTAAGCGGATGGGGCTTACCCTTTGCAGATTATACTTCTCGAGGTTATCTAACATCCTCACATTTTTTTGGCCTTCATGCTCTGCAAGCCTTACCTGTTATAGGCTATACACTAAGAAATAGATTACATAGCCAACAGCTAATATTTTCTATAGGAATTATCTATTTTACTATTTTCGGTTACCTTTTTGGAAAAGCCATTAATTAGAGCTTTTAGGAGAAGCACAAGAAATCTTTGCTCAAATGTCTTCTTTATAGTGCTTGCTTAGTCTACTTTTTTGACTACACTTCCATAGTAAAACACTTATCCGCAAGCGAACTATTCTAAAACCTTTGTTTTTTTAAAGTTATTTTTGGAAGCTTTCTTTTTCCAATATTTTATTTAGAAAGGACTATACATTTTTTTTCATCCCTGGCTTATAGGTTAGTTAGAAGACGCTTTTGAGCTACTCTTTATGCAGTCCCTTACTTTATAAAATCTCTCTTGTTAAGCAGAGAGACATCTTTCAGAGGGCTGGGTATGCAGGCTAAGTTTTTTAAAACGTAGAATTACTCGCCTAACTTTTAATGAGAAGGAAAATTGTATGAATAGTATTTACAAGGGGAAATAACGCCAAGATCGATAAAATTTTAATTTTAAAGGGAAGAAATTTTTGGCAGGCTTTTATATCTAAAAGCCTGCCACTTAGAAAAGACACTTACTTTTTCATTCTTCTTTGAGCTTTTTTCTCAGCTTTAGCTGCTCTCTTTTCAGCTTTTTTCAAGTGTTTTCTTGCGCGATGAGATTCTTTTTTTGCATGTCTTGCGCCCTTATTCACTTTATCTTTGACTTTATCAGCAATATTTTTAGTTTTATCGCTGACTTTATCCTTAATATCTTCATATTTATCTTGGATCTTATCACCGATATCTTTAGCTTTATCTTTTATTTTTTCGGCGGTGCCTTTATTTTTATCTTTAATATCTTCATATTTATCTTGGGCTTTATCACCAAGATCTTTGGACTTATCTCTTATTTTTTCGGCAGTGTCTCTAGTTTTATCTTTAATATCTTCGTATTTATCTTGGGCTTTATCGCCAAAATCTTTAGATTTATCTCTTACGTTTTCCTTGATATTTTCATATTTATCTTGGACTTTATCTAGAGTATTATCTAGCTTTTCTCCTGGAGTAGTAGCACAAAAAGTAGCACAAAAGGCATTTGCTGATAGAGATGTCAAGCAAATAGCTCCTAAAATTGTAAGGGCAAAATTTAGTTTTTTCATAAAGACCTCCGTTAACAAATTTAGTTCAAATTATACTAAGCAGTTAGAAGTTGTTGAATGGTAAAATTACCTTCACCAAAGATTTACTAATCTAACAAATTATCGCAATTAAAGCTAGTCAGTCCTACAAATAAAATAATTGTTAACATTATTTGATGTAAGATATAATTTTAAAAGGCAATAGCTCCCCCTATTCACTTTAGAGGTCAGGTCCCCTCCTTTAATATTTAGAATTTCACGATTTAAATATTTGAAAAGCATTTAATAAAATAACTGAAAATGTAAAAGTTGACCGCTTGTCATCAATTTTAAAGGTTAGCCTTGCTTCTTTTATAAAACGAACAGGCTAGCAAGCTTTAAAATTACAAGCATTTCGAAATTTCTCCGCGTTTCTTTTATTGCACTTCACTCTATGTCTAAGCTGATTAGCAAGCGAGGATCTCTTATAAATGGAAGAAAAATAATGAACAGTAAAAAGATGAGTTAAGGGCAAGCTTTCAAAATATAAAGCTTGCCCATTATAATTAGAATCCTTAGCTTTTACTCTGTTTCACCTTTTTCTCAACGTTATCTTGAGTTTTTGCTGTCTTGCTTCTAACTCTTTTTTTGGTAGAATTAATTCTATCTTTTACTTTTTCTTTTGCCTCATCGAGTTTATCCTTACTCTTTTCTACAGCATCGCTATATTTATCTTTGACAATATTTTTAAATTTTTTATATTTAACTTTCCCTTTGTCTAAAGCATCATCTATCTTCTTTCCAGGAGTGGCACAAAAAACGCTTGCTGATAAACATGTAAAGCAGATTACACCTAAAGCTGTAAGGATTAAATTTAATTTTTTCATAAAGCCCCCCTTGATGCGTTAATTTCAAAATATCGTTCATAACTTTAAAATTATTTACTGTTTCCCTGTAACTTAAGTTTGTAGCCGAGTCCTTAATATAACAAACTTCCAAAAACAAATCCAACTAAACTTGAAAATAAAAAACCCAACTAAAGATAGTATAGATTTTTAAAAACTTTTAAATTTTACAGCAATAAAAACAGTGAGTATAAATAAGTAAGAACTCTTGGCAATAAAATATGATTTTTGTAAGCGCCCACTCCACCCTGGTGGGTGAGAGAGTATTGCTATTTAAATTATTGATGCTGAGAAATAAATGTAAATCATAAAGCGCAATCAATAGAAAAATTGCTATTTGCAAGCATTTTTGACTTTACGGATGCCCGCAGAATCACATCTGGAGCCCTATACCCCCGTGACCGCTTACTGATTTTTGAGAAAGGGCAGAAGTTTTAAAAGGATCCTAAAGAAAAAAACTATATAGATAAGAGTAAAGCAAATTTTCTTGTCTCGCTACTCTTCCCACCTTATCGTTTCCTAAAGAAATTAGATTTTAGACAACAATAAGAGCTCAAGAAAATTAGTTGAAAAATTAATTCTAAGCTAAATTTTGCATTCTATTCTAGACACTATGCTAAAAAATCATTGAGTCACTGTTTTGCTTTTATCACGACGTTTGCTTAGCCATATAATTAGTAAAATAGATATTCCTGCTATAATCAATTCTAAGGGATGATCATCTAAGAAGCAGAGAACGCAAGACCAGTAGGGACCGAAAAAATAACCAATCGAAAGAAAGACTGTAGCCCATAAAAAAGCCCCGCTATAAGCGAAAAGAGCAAAGCTTGTATAAGTAAGTTCTGTCATCCCAGCGAGCACGCCAGTAAGATGCCTCACGCCAGGGATAAAATATCCAAAGGTAAGAGTCCACTTTCCCAGATATTCATACCAATCGTGTGCTTTTTTTAAGCGCACTTCATTGATACCAATCCACTTACCATACTTTTTAATAATAAAATGACCTGCTGTCTTTCCTAACATATAGCTTAAGGTAATGCCACACATAGAGCCTAGATAGGCTGCCATAAGAGTGGGAATTGTATATAAATGCCCCTGATGAATCATAACTCCTGAGATAACCATAAGCGTTTCATCAGGAATCGGCAGGGCGACAATTCCAAGTGCAAGCAAAAAGAAAAGAGCCATGCTCCCATATTCTAATAGCCATAAAGAAAAGGTATCGTTCAAATATTCCATGAGTTTGCAAGGGTAATGTATAATGTTCGTGGGATACAAGCTTAGCTAAAATTAACTTTTTTACCAAAGTGTAATGCTAAATAAGCCTATAAAAAGCAAGATTAAGAGCTTTATTGAGATAAAGATAAATAATTTTTTCCCTTACTCATATTTGAGTAGAAAAAGTAAAACTCAATTTTGGCCTGCTAAAGAGATTAAAGATAAATTCTCTTGCTTTCTTTATTATAAGTGGCTTATGAATATACATTAGTTACTACTCTCTTAAAGAAGAAACGTTCCATTATACTATAGACTTTATTTTAAATATAATATTGTAAAGGAGATGAATGTATGTTGATAACTATTGGTGTTATTATTGCAATCCTTGCTGTCATAGCTCTCTCATTAATAGGGATTTATAATAGGCTCATTGAAACGCGCAACCAGGTAAGAAATGCATGGAGCCAAATCGATGTTCAGCTGCAGCGTCGCTATGATTTAATACCAAATTTAGTAGAGACGGTAAAAGGTTATATGGGATATGAAAAGTCCACTTTAGAAGCCGTTATTGAAGCTAGGAGCCAAGCCTCTGCTATAAGAGAGCAGATAAAAAAAGTGGATTACCATCCCATCAAGCCATGAAAGAACTAATGAGCACTGAAGCCAGTCTTAAAGCAGGTTTAGGCAACATCTATGCTTTGGCAGAAAATTATCCTCAACTTAAAGCTAGTGATACCATGCATAATTTACAAGAAGAGCTAAGTACAACGGAAAATAAAGTAGCTTTTGCTAGACAAGCTTATAACGATCAAGTATTAGCTTATAATAATATCCAACAAAAGTTTCCCGCAGCTCTTATCGCTACCTCTTTAGGTCACCAGCCTGCTGAACTATATGAGGCAGAGTCTGAAGAATCTAAAAAAGCTGTAAAGGTTTCTTTTTCTTCGTAGACAAAGAAAATTAAATTAACTTTAAAATTGCCAACCTACCCTAAAAGCAAGTCAAGAATGAGGATATAGTTTGTATGGCTATAAACTTTTGGGAAGCTCAGAAAAAAGCGCGTTCAAAAACAAGTCTATACTTAGGTCTTTTCTTAGCGCTCACGCTTTTAATTTCCACATTAATTGAATATGTGATGCGCAACTTAGCTAAAGATAGCTATCATCCTCCTATTCCTTTACTAGGTTTGGCCTTCTTAATTATCACCTGTGGTATAGCCTTGGTAGAATATAGCCATTATAAGTCGCAGGGAGGCGCCTATGTAGCTCGCTCCTTAGGTGCTCGGCTTATAGATGACCACACAAATAATCTGAAAGAAAAACAGCTGTTAAATATTGTGCAAGAAATAGCTATAGCTTCTTCGTTGCCCGTACCTCCCGTTTACATATTACCAACAGACGCAATTAATGCTTTTACAGCGGGTCTCACACCTGAAAACGCAGCCATCGCTATTACCAAAGGATCATTAGATAAACTGACTCGAGAAGAACTACAAGGGGTCATCGCTCATGAATTTGGCCATATTTATAATGGTGATATGAAGATTAGCATGCGCCTTGCTGCGATGGTAATGGGCTTTTTTTATGCTTTATATATTGGCATGCGTCTCCTTCAATTTACCTCTCATTCAAGAGAAAGAAGGAAAAAAAAGGAAAATAATCCTGTCGTTATTGCAGCTCTCCTTATATTTGTAGCGGGAGCCTTAACTTGGATTATGGGCTCTATTTTAAAAGCAGCGGTAAGCCGTGAACGTGAATATTTAGCAGATGCTTGTGCTGTACAATTTACTAGAAATTCCGCCGGTATTATTCAAGCACTTATAAAGATTGAGAGAGCAGAAGATAAAAAAATGCCTTTAAAAGGAATGGCTTATTCCCATCTATATTTTAATGATAGAATGGGCTTAAGCAGTTTATTCTCTACCCATCCACCTATAAGAAAAAGAATAGTTGCCCTTGAAGGAGGAGAATATATGCCTATAGAATGGCGCCATGCTAAAATTTTAGATCATTAAAGATTGAGCTAAAATTTAGTTACTAATAAATTATTCGATGACTTTCCTATTATTATTTTTTAAGAAGGATTTACATACCTTCATTTATTGGTTTTATTTTAGTTAAGCACGCATGTTAGAAAAATAAATAAATACGCTCTTAAAATCCTCGGCAGTAAGAAAAGGTCTACAGCTTAAGACTGATTACCCTCATCTTACGGTTTTTCTAATATTCTAAAGGCCTTTCATGCGCTTTTGAGCAGTTTTTTTATGCAATCCTATATTTTTAACATAAGCTTATCTTTAGGAAGAGAGTCTGCTTTTAAAGATCCGATTCTCTTTTTAAGCTATATACAGCTATTGCTTCTTTGTACAATGCATTTTCTCAACGCTCTTTTCTTCCAAGAGAAAGAACAGTCAACGTCAGTCAAGGTAAAAACAAAATATTTTTATTATCATCCCTATTCCTGCCTAATTTTTTATAAGCTGAAGAAACGTAGCGAAAGATAGATTCAAGAGGCCTACATCCAAAGCCTTGAAAACCTTCAATTCCTTAGAAAAATTATAAGAGATTTTTTATAAAGATTTGATGAGGCAACTTTTATTAAGATAGCTTCTTTTCTTAAAAAGCTATCCCCGCTATAGGAAAATCTTTCCCTTTTTAGATTCAAGGGGGCATCATTTAAACTAGCCAAATGCTCACTCTAAATAGAAGAACTCTTGACATTCTTTAAATTTATCCCCTTTTTCTAAACTTTCTCTATTTACAATTTTTTTTCAATCAAGGAGTCCCCTGAAGCTTTACCTGGGCCAAAAATCAAAATAATCATACTAGCAACCAAATAAATAAATGCAAGTTGGGTAAGAAGCTGCTCAGGTGCGCTATAGATATTTAACAAAGCATCATAATGAGCAGTGTAAAGAGCAACGAGCATTACTATAGACAAAGCAAAAGCTGCTAATCTTGCTCCCAAGCCTAAAAATAAGCAAGCTCCTCCTACTAGTTCAATTAAGCTAGCAGCATACGCATTAAAAAGAGGATAAAGAATACCTAAGCTAGCAAAAGCTTCAGCAGTACCATAGATATTCTGAAGTTTTCCTAGGCCGGCCCAAAAAAATGACCAGCCAAAATAGATACGGACGAGTAGCAAAAATACTGACTGTAAAGTAGCCGCAGCTTTATTAAATTTTAAATAAAAATTTCTTATAATTAAATTATTCATAATTACTCTTGGTAAAGTGTTGTTTGGTCATTAATGGCTTCTTGCTGTTTGCTCAAATATCCACTCATAGCTATAGAAATCTATCCTCTATCTTTATTCGAAAAATAATGATTTTACCGAATATCAGAAAAAATTAAAGGAATAATAGTGATTCTATTAACTTTTGTGTTTAGTTTTTAATTTTTCCTTGCTTTAACCATGCCCCTCTAGAGAAAAGCACTTTTGGTAATCTTGAGGTAAAGTTTTATCGCTCAATCTACAAAATAATTTTATTTTTAAAGCTTACCTTCCTAAAGAAACTTTAAATTGTCTCCTCCCCTGTATAAAAAATTTCCAAATGGCTCCCCTTTTTGCTTTTCATACAATAAAAAATTTTGCCTGCTACAGTGTCCATTTTTTAAAGGCAGCCCTTATTGAATAATCTTTTTAGAAAAAAAATTGAAGTAAATTTAAAAGCCTGCTTTATTAAGACAAATTACCAGTTAAAGGCTAAATTCTTATGTATTCCTCCAAAATTATAGATAAAATCAGCCTTGTTATAGCGTTAACAGCGCTGTTTTTTAGCTTTATTCTTTTCTATCGCGAGACATTTGAAGCAAGGCAAAGTTTTGCAGCAGCTCTCATGTTAGCAGCTCTTGTTTGGTTATCCTACATCATGCTTCGTTGTCTCCTATTAGCCTTAAAAAAGTAGGTTTAAAAAAATGTTAAAATCATTCATTAGCTGGGCTTTCCTCTTTTGCAGTTCTTTCTCCCTGTTGGCAATAGAAACCTCTTGCACCTTTGACACAGAACCGAAAACATACTTGAAAATTGAGCCCACTCAACCTAAGCAACACTTAATAGTACATAGTTATACATTGAAAAATATTTCTTCTGAGATTATCTCCGACCTGTTTTTGTCTGTTAATATGGATAGGGAAGAGCAAAAACAGATAGGAATGCAACAGCTTGAAAAAGAAGAAAACTTTTGGAGATGGTGGCAAAAATACCAACTAAAGATAGCAGAAAATGAAGCTTACTCCTCCTCTTTAGGGTGCAGTATAAACTTACCGTTTAGAAAGGTGCCTGCTAGTAAGCGTGATTTACAAGAATTTTACTTTAATAATCACTGGCATCTCATAGACCAGAAGCATCAATTAGGATACCTTGCTTTAGACAATCACACTCTTGTCGGTTATGAAGAGGTAGCTGATGACCCTTTCCTGGTATTAAGGACAAAAGCTTCGGATCTAGAAAGTAAGTTTGATTTTTCACGATCGAGTATGAATTTTGCTCATTTAGATATCTTTCCTAAAGAATTTGATGGCTTTGAGCCCAATGATGTAAAGCCTGGTATGCAATGGACAAACAAGTCCTCCACTTTATATCCCCAAGAAACTCTTACTTTCTATGATAATGGTCTTGTGGAACAAACTGTAATTTTAGCAGAACGTGCTTTACCTTCTTCTATTTTATATCTTACCTCTGCTTATCCTATCGCCCAGCTTATCAATCATACTCCCGAAGAGATTATACTTGAAAACCAGAAGAAAATTATAACCTCTCAAAGTAGATATGATTTTGAAGTGCCTGTATGGACTGTAGAGATAAGAGTCAATGCCCCTACAGGAACCCTTACACTTGTAGGTCAAAATTGCGAAAAACACCTATGGACACTTGGATCAAATGTGGTGAACATAGGAGCAAAGAAAGATGTGGGCGCTACCTTGCTAACCGTCCATTATGATTTAGAATTGAAGAAAAGTCCCGATGTTTGCATTGTCAACCCTAGCGCACACTTTGATCATACATCTCCTTACTTTGAGTTATCTTCGCTTAGCAACTTAACCGAAAAAATATGGTGGCAAATATCGACGGATATCAATTTCGATTATCTTATTCCTAACTTTCAACGTATAGAAGATTTTAAAAATAGAGTGACGATTGATAAGCTAACTGATACTTTCTTTAATTCTCAAACAAATTACTACTTTCGTGTTAAAACTTTACAAGATAGCTGCTGGAGCGAGTGGTCAACACCCTTTAAATTTACTGTTGATAAGCCTAAACCTATTGCTCACCCGGTGTTTAAAAAAATAGGTGAAAAAGAATATGAAATTAGTTGGGAACCTTCCGAATTTTCAGATACCCAATACCATATTTTTGCCTCCAATGCTTTGGATTTCACTCCCTCCCTCTATACGCAAAAGCAGTTTAATTGGATAGATCAGGAGCAACAGTTATTTGATGAAGCCAATAATTGGATAATCTCCACACCCCATTGTTCTATAAAAATTGGGTCTGATTATGCCTTTTATCGCATTATCGCCGAAAGAGAAGGTCAATACTCTACACCTTCACCTCTTATTCGCGTGTATGATTATGAATTAGCTATTCCTCGTACTGTACTTCAAATCTCGCGCGATTCATTACAAGAAGAAGCTAGAAGAATAGAGTTTCCTCCCCCCTATGTCCATCTATTGGTGCCTTTTCATCCACCTATTTCCAAAAGTGCAAATGCTCCTTCCCTTTATCCTAACTATTATGTCCAACCTTCCCATATAGAACCAAATATTTGGCTACAATTACAACCTTTTTTCTTACCTGAGAATCACCCAATTAAGCCTAAACTAGATCGTCTCTTTAGTAAACGCGTGACTCAAAATAAAGAGAGTTTGCAAAAAGCAGGATTCATACAGCCCACTCCCATGCGCTTTAGCAAAACAATTGTAACAAAAAATAAGAATATTCCAGGGTTTATCTTTAAATTTTTTGGAGATGATCAACTAGAAATTAATGATTGGGAGCGTTGTTATGCACGTGTCGCAGGCGCTATTTCTATCCAAGAAGCGTTGAATCGGCATCATATTAATCACCTTTTTGTAGTTCCTACTAAATGGATATACCCTTTACCGGAGGCTCCCTATCCTTTAAAACAAAATAATTTACAAAGAAAAAATTTTATTGTTATAGAAAATGAAATTGATATCTTTTCTGGAAAAGAAAACAATAAAATGTGGAAAAGCCCTATAATTAATTGCCATACACTTTCTTGGATTTATATTCTCCTTCAAGAGCTAGGACTTAATGACTCTCCCTATAATTTTAACATGCCCATCGCTAAAGATAATAGAATTGCTTTTGTGGACACTGAACATCATCATAAATGGCCTGTACCTTTAAAAAAACTTTGGCAATTTTTATCTCCTCCGATGAGAGATTTTTGGAATCAGTTATGTGAGGAAAAGAACTTATAAAAAAGCTTTTTCCTCTGCATTTGCCTAAAAGTTTATATCTTTAAAATTGTTAATTCACTCAATTTCTCCTCGAATATCTATCTGTTTATCCTTCTGTCTTTTATGAAATAGCAAGCAAAAATAACTTTCTCTTAAAAATACTTATCTGTAATAAATAAATTTATAGCCGCTATAAGAAATTTGTTTATATATTTTTTTACAAGGTTGATTGTATGAATTCTTTATCGTCTCCATGTTTAACGAGCTCGTCTGCCCAGTCTTCCACGCCAGAAGCTCATTCTCCAGGTCTCTTGCCTATTTCTTCTATTTCTGCAAGTGGACGCGATGCTATTAATCAAAAAATAATTAATTTAGTTAGGGAATTTAACGAGTTAAATATGGCAAATAAAAAATTAAATAAAAAATATTGTGATTTAGAACAGGAAAAAGAAAAATATAAATCAAAAAATAAAAAATTAGAAAATAAATATAAAACTCTCAAAATAGAAAATGATAAATATAGGACACAAAACGCCCAGCTAAGCCAGGAATGTACCACTATTAATACACTTTATCACTTACTTTTATCCTCGCCCGTTACCAATAGATTTAAAAAAGAGCATGAGACCTCAGGCGGAGATTTATTATTGCATTTTAATAATAAAATTAGCACGTTATGCAATAGAATTGAGCTGGAAGAAATAGGAAATAAAGAATTAAGTTTATCTAGCCAACAAGAAAAATTAAACATTTATATCCACATTTTCAACGAAATTAAAAAAGAAATCATCGAAAGTCTTCTTATGGACACCTTGATAGACATAAATACTAGAAATGAAAAAGAACCTATCCGCGATATGGATAGAAATGTATACATTGATAAATTTAACTTTATGTTAAGGAATTTTCGTAAAATGGGTAAGCTTCTTCAAAGTTTAACGGTGAAGTTATATCCCCATGATCCCAGATTGCAAGCTTTGACTCGTTTTTATTATTGGGGCTCTGCTGAGCCTCAGGTCATCTACCTAGCTCCCGGCGACACTGAAAAAGAAATATTTGTAGCATCAAGCTCTACTACTGAAAGGCCTATCCATTGGAAATTCCAAGAAGTTGATACGCCCGAAAATATTATAAAAAAGAAAGAAAATAGCGACCACTCCTTTTCACAGCCTCTGTAAGATAAAAGCTTAATAAAAAGGATTCCAGCGAACGCCGCCTCAGGATCCCCCTGAATTGTTTTTGCTATTACCTCGTTCAGTGAATTACTTATATCCTGCTTTTTTCCTCAGCTTGATAGTAATATCCCCATAGGCCTTTAATAAGCTTGCTTAAAAGCCCATAAATAGCCACGCCCACAATAACCCCTATTCCTGCGTAGATAGCTCCTTCTGAGGTAAAGGAGATACCTATTTTATAAGATTGCCATGTTAACTTGGCAATTTTCCAATCACCATATTTAATAAATAAAAAAGGCTTAAAATAGATAGAAGCTTCCTGCAATGCTTGAAAGCTGTCGTTGAGGGTATAGTAACGTTCAACCATATTATTCATTAAAGCACCTTGCAGCTGGAAATCCGTATCTGCGCTGTTTAAGAATTTTACGATATACTGCTGTAAAGATTTTCCAGTAACCGAGGCAGCGCTTTGCATTGCCTGCAGCTGAATTTTTAATTCTTCAACATGACCTAATAAATTCTGTTGATATTGTTGGATAAATAGGGGAAATTGAGAAAAAGCTAAGGCACCCATGACAGCAAACAATCGATCTATTAGACCTACTAAGCCCTTAAGCACTAATGATCCCCCGGATAATAAGGCTCTACATGGACGATGACATCTCTAACCGCTGGCCAAGCTTTTTGAATCTCGACACGCACATTTTGAGTAATTTGATGGGCTAACATTACAGACATATGAGGATCGACTTCAATATCAATGTTAATATGAGCATCCGGCCCATATTGTTGGATGCGTATTTTTTCTGTTTCTTCTACCCCTTCCACGCTTAAGGCAGCAGACCTTACCTTATCAAAATATTCTTTAGCAGGAATTTTATCAATGAGCTGATAAAGGTTATTTTTTGCTGCATATACTCCTATACCTATCATAAAGCATGCGATGGCTTGAGCCCCTAGATGATCAATTAAAGCACTTAAAACAGGAAAATAACTTCCTAAAATTAAGGCTAGGGCCGCTATTGCACTCGTGATACTATCCAAGCGATAATGCAAGGCATCAGCAGCTAAAGCAGGGCTGTTTTGCTTTCTAGCTGTATTTATCACCAGGCGATAACAAATTTCCAGCAAAACAACAGCCAGGGCAGGAATTATCCATGCATAAGCTGTTGCAGCCCGTAACTCATGGTTATCTGCAAAAAGATGAAAAAGTTGTTGAAAGAATGCCAGCAAGCCAATAAGAACTATGACTATGCCAATTTGCATTCCCACCAAAGGCTCAAAGCGCCCATGTCCAAAGGGATGGTTCTTATCTGGAGGTCGCTCAGCAAATTTTATAAAATAAATTAAAGAAATACTAAAAAAAACATCTACAAAACTAGAGATAGCATCAAGTGTTAAAGCAGAACTGGCAAAAGCCCATGCTCCCATGCTTTCAGCCAAGATAATAAGCAAGCGTATATAAACCCCTCTTTTAGCAGAAAGGATAAGCTGACGATTACGTTCACGACGCGCTATGGATACATAGGAAGGAAGCTTAACAGGATCAGGATAATGATTCATAATCTTAAAATATAAAGAATAGAGGATAAACGATAAAGAATTATATTCCTTCTCTTTGCAATGTGATTATAAAAATTGCTTCTCACCCCTAAAGGTGGATAAATTAGCATACTAACGCGGGTTATCGGATAAGAAAATATGCTAAGGCCTTTCAAACCATACCCTATTGTCATCCGTCATGGTTGGTGACCCAGGGTCGGCAGTTTTAGTGACCCACCCCCTCGTCACCTTTAGTGACCCACCCTAGCTTGGATTTTTTCTTTACTTCCCGGTTTCTTTATTTTGTTTTTTTGATCTTTTATTGAATTGTTCCATACGATAACTTTTTCCTTCAATCACAAGCTTTGTGGCTCTGTGAATCAAACGATCTAGTGCTGCACTACCTATTAATGGATTGGCAAATATTTCCTGCCACTCTCCAAATTCTCTATTGCTGGTAATAATCGTTGCAGCCTTCTCATATCTTTCACAAATTACTTCATAAAGATCCATTTGACTGGCTTCACTAAGCGATTGTAACCCAAAATCATCTAAAATTAATAAAGGCACTTTAATGACCTGCTGTAATCTTTTTCTATAGCTGCCATCTCCATGGCCCATAGATATCCAATAAAAAAGCTGGTATGTTCTATAGAAAAGCACCTCATAGCCTTTTCTAATAGCTTCATGGCCTATTGATTGGGCAAGATGGCTCTTTCCTACTCCACTGGGGCCGATGATTAGCACGCATTCTTTATTCTCTACAAAATGACATGTCGCTAATTCTTTAAGGATAGGCTCATAAATCTTTGTGTTAAATGAAAAATCAAAAGTTTCTAATGTCTTATTGACTTGTAGATGGCTTTTCACGAGCTTTTTTGCGAACTGACTGTGATTACGACGATCCATTTCATCCGTAAGCAATATGTCCAAAAACTGAGAATAAGACCATTTTTCTTTTATAGCCTGTTTTAAACGTTCCTGAAGCGTTTCCAACAATTTAGGCAATTTAAGCTTGTTAAGTTTTGCTTTAAGCAAAATCATTTCATCCATACATAGCTCCTTGGGTAAAATATTGTGGGTCTCTAGCGAATTTAAAGTACTTTTGCGGTTTATCTAATTGGGTAGATTGCTCTTCAAAGGGCTTTTGATCTAAAGCTTTTTCTAAGATCGCTTTTATGCTGGTATAAGAAATAGTACCGTAGATAAGGGCTCGTTTGCAGGCTTTCTCTAATCTAGCAGGGCTATAGCGTAAGGCAAGCTTTAAAATTAATCTAACCGGCCTCAATTTATCGTGAGAAGGATCATTAAGAAGCTCTTCACTCAACTTTAAGGTAGAAGGGCCTATGGTTTCTGCTTGCGCTAGTAATCCGCCTCGGGTGGCATTAAGCACTTCTTCTTGCTGCAAAGGGGCATGTAAATTTATCCTGACGTAATCATTAGGCTTATATGAACGTAAATGCATAGCAATTTCTTGGCCTGCATGGAAAATTTTAAGAGAGCTTTGGCTAGCACACACTTGTACTTCTTTGCCTATAAAAGCATAGGGAACCGAATACCAAACTTTATCAAAGCGCACTCTCCAGTCTTTTCCTACAATTGTACAATACCATTCCAAAGCATCCCAACGGCAACTTGGAAGGGATTTTAAATGCTCTTTTTCTTCTTCAAAAAGATCTTGAGGGGTACGATCAACACCCCCAATTTTACGTTTTTCAGAAACCTCGCAATTCCATTGGTCAAGAGCTTTCTGAAAATCAGCTTTAGAAGGCACTTCGATGCCTTTTTGTGCTTGACTTTCTAAGAAAAAGGAAAGGAAATTTCTCTTGATGTATTTGATGTCGTTTTCTACCCCACCTTTATGTTGAGGCTTGTAAGGAAGGCAAGGGCTGATGATGAATGCATAGTGTTCTGCTAATTGCTGATAAGATCTGTTGAGTAAAGGTTCATGCAAAGAAGCTTTTGTTACCCCAGCTTTTAAATTATCGATAACAATTTTTGTAGGTACTCCACCTAGCCATTCAAAAGCATGGATGTGACAGGCTAAAAACGTCTTAGTGCTCTGATCAAAAACAACTTCACGATAGGCTTTGCGTGAGTGGCGGAGCCTTAAAGAAAAGACCCAAGCGCGACGATTTTTACCACTTTCAGGGTCAAAGCATAAACCTAGATAACCAAAATCTACTTCCGCACATTCACCGGGAATATGCTGTCTGATCATTATAGGTTGAATTTGTTTAGGAAAGTGTTGATGGATGAATCTTCGTACAGTTGATTCACTGCAGGTGATGTGCTCTTGAATAAGCTTATGAATGACCACAAAACTATGGTTCTTTGCTAACCAGTCTTTAATTAAAGGTTTAAGAGGATCTAAGCCATGCGATTTTGAAGATTTTTTTAAATCAAAAGCTACGAGAGCCTGGTGAATTTCATTCTCAGAGGGGATAGACCTATCGTTAGATAGCCACCCGCTGTTGTTCGCAACTTTATTGAGATTACGGATAATCGTACGATGAATACCGGTATCGCGATTAATAGAGCGAATGCTTTGCTTCAAGTTTTAAGCGAAAAATGACTTGTTGTAATTCTACCATATTCCTCTTCCTTGGCATAAAATCTCCTTTTCGAGACAAGATTAAAAAAGATTGTCTCATGAAGATTTATGCAGTTTAAGAGAAATAAAGAAAAAAAATTTTGGTAGCTAGGGTGGGTCACTAAAGGTGACGAGGGGGTGGGTCACTAAAACTGCCGACCCTGGGTCACTAACCATGACGGATGACACCTATGCTGTAAGCCAACTCATTAACTTTTATTTTTCCGCGTAAGTAAATTGAATGAAGGGCTTACAAGATTCGTAAGCATGGACTACTATTCCGCTGATTAGATTGCCAAGATAAAGCTTTTTATATTTACTTATTTTAAAGGCTACTTCAACTTCTGGCTTGCCCGCTAAATGATGGCAGGGCGTGCTGTTTATTTTCTCTTTAACCTAATTTCTTAAATACTTTATTACAATTTACTTCCTTTACAGAAATAGTTTTAAGCGCTACTATAATATAGAGTGATATTTAATCATAAGTCTTTAAAATGGAGCCTGTTAAATGGTAAATCATGATTCCTCTCTTCCCTCTTTGCCCCGCAAGAGCTTTACTATCATTTGGCGGACTTTAATCACGAGCCTCTTAGCCGTCTTAATTGGTATCATTTTTTTACCCTCTATTCTTTCCACCAAGTGGGGGAATAAACAGCTAGAGAGACTAATCAATTCTCATATTGTAGGGAAAATAACTTTCCAACGTTTAACGCTTAGCTGGTTTGGAGAGCAAACATTAGCAGATACTCTTCTTTTCGATCACGAAGAGCAAAAAATTGGGTCATTAGATAAAGCTGCTGCAAAAACTCCTCTTTGGAAGCTACTTATTAATCAGGGAAAAAATGGAAATTTCGAGCTTAGTGGGCTTAATGCAGAAATTATTCAATATCTTGAAGGCCGTACAAATATTCATTATGCCCTGCAAGCTAAAAATTCCCCTAAAATATCCTTCGAGAAAAAATTATTAGCAATTTCATTGAAAGACATGTCCCTATCTACTTCACTTGAAAAAGATAAAGATAATTATATTTATATAAGTGGACATACTGTTCAAGGCCAGCAAGAAGGTTTCTTTAATCTCCAGGCTTCCATAAACAATCAAAAAAACAGTTCTAAATTTTTTATTTCCCCTCCTTTTAATTCTCAGCCCATAGGTGCTATTCAATTGCAGGTAGAAGCAAGAGACTTCCCTGTCAGTTTATTAGATGAAACAATAACCCTTTTAGACCCCCGCTATCGCGGCCTATTAATGGCATTTTTTGGAGAAACATTAAATTTACAACTTCACCAAACTAGCAGCTCAGAGGGAATTGCTTTGGGGTTAGATATTAAATCACCTTGGGTGCAAGGTATGATAAGTGGTTTATTAAAAGATGATCGCATCCTTGTAAAAGAATCAGACTCTATTGAAATTAACTTACAGCCTCATTTTGTAAACCTTATTAACCAGTTCGTGTCTGAGCATAATAAATTTCAGCTCAAGCAAGCTACTAAAGGACATTTTAACCTGAATGCCATGGAATTGGTTGTTGCTTCTGGGAAAAAAAGTAAGAATTACATCGATGTTAACAATTCATACATGCAAGCAAAGTTAGTGATTGATCAAGCTGATTTATCGTTCTCACAGCCAATAGGAAACATTTCTTTGAAAAAATTTAATCTCATGCTTGATGCATTAGATAAAAGCAGTAAAATCATCCTTAACATTAATAGCCAAATTTTAAGAAATCATTCCCTTACTCAAATGAACTTCAAAGGGCAGTTAAATAAGGTTTTTAAGCCTAAAATTGCTAGCTTGTTAAAAAATGCAGAAATGTCACTGGATCTTAAAGGACTTCCGCTTTTACTTGTGGAAGAGATGAGTAGTCATCGTCATTTACTTGTAGACACTTTAGGCCAAACTTTTGATGCGCAAATTAATTTTTCTTATAAAGACTCCCCTCTTCTTGCTCTTAAATTTGCTTCTGACACTCTTGAGATGGAGACTATCTACTTAAACTTCTCACCTCATCTAACCTTAATCGAGCCTACCAAAATTAATTATCAGCTTCCCTCTTCATTATTAAATAAATGGGGCCTCCATAAGTACTCATTAAAATCTCAAGAGTTAGTGCCCATCGAAGTTATCCTAAAAAAAATAGAAATGCCTACTCTTGATATTGAAGGATTAAGAAAAGCAACTCTTGCTGCTCAGATCAGTATTCCACAACTTAATCTCACTAATTTTAACAATGAAGGGCTGCTTGAAGTTGCTCACATTCAGGGAGAAATGGAAGGAGAGCCGTTAGCAAGAAGTAGAACAACTTTTACAGCTAAATTAGCTCCTGCCCCTAATAATCTGTATTTAAAGCATTTGCTAGGCACAGAAGCAGATCTGCAGTTAATTGCTGACATAGAAAATACACCTGCAGGAGTGATGATAGAAGAACTTAAAGCAGAAATTAACAGTTCTTTAGGGCAAGCTCAGTTTAGCGGACGCTTAGAAAACTTTGAAAAACTTTTTCTTACTTCCCCTGCTACTATTAGCTACACCTTGACCCCTAAAGCTCTAAAGGCTTTAAGCCTTAACAGCACCTCTTTAGAGGAGCCTTCAAAAATTTATATAAGCATGGAGGTAGACAAAAAGGGCATCAATTTTCTGGACTTAACATCTTCAAATTTTAAAGGATTGATTAAAATTGATCAGCTCAACCTCTCCGAAAACGCGGGCGCCATTCACCATTTGTCCCTACCTTGGGAAGTTAGGGAGGTTGATAATAGCATTCATCTGCAAATCGAAGGTCTAACTAGCTTATATAGTGCCCACGAAGAGGGCTCGATAAATGGCTTTATTCGCCTAACTAACTGGAGAGAAAGAGGCCAATTAAGTTTTTCTAAAATGCAGCTAAAAAGCAAGCTTCAGCTTGTTAACTTTCCTGTCATTCTTCTAGAGAAAGTTAGTGGATATCAGGATTTGAGCATGCTTATAGGAAAATCATTTAATATGGATGCTTTAATTGATCTTTCCAATTTTAATCAGCCAGAAGGCAACATGCAGTTAGCATGGAGTGGCAAAGGAACTAAAGGACAAGGAGATTTCAAAATTCAAGAGGGAATGGTCATAGCCAAGAGCGGCTCTCCCTGTACCGCCCAATTTACCTTAACTCCCGAGCGCTTTCAGGTCATTCGTCAACGCATGCTAAATCCAAATAAAAAATCACCACATGTTATTTTAACCGATTCTTCCACAATTTTATTAGACATAAATTCCCTAGCCTTTCCCTTGCATGCTAACGATAATCCTCATTGGCTAAAAGCAAGTATTACTTCTCACATCTACGTGGATCATCTAAATATTGACGATAAAAGCACTCCTAGCCATGTCTGGATCAAAAATATTCAAGGAAAAGTTAAAAGTCAGCAGCTAGCCCAAAGCATTGCTTTTTCTTTAAAAGGAGACCACGGCGTTGTATCCGATCATTCCTCTCTTCCCTTTTCAGTCATGGGTCAAATGAATCATTTATTTAGCTCATCTGGCAAGTTAAACACGAATCATCTAACAATGTCGCTTGAGGCTCAATGTAAGCAGTTTCCTGTCAAAGCTTTAACTCAATTTGCAAGTGTGGGAAATCTTTTACCTCAACGCATTTCGGCCATTTTAGGCGATTATGTGAATGCTGATGTACGTATAAAGATTGATCGTTTGCATGGGCCCATTATTGCTAATTTAAATGGAAAAAGAGGAAGTATAGCTTTAGATGCAACCTTAAAAAAGGGTATTTTAACCCTTAATCAAGATTTTCATACTCAGATAGCTCTCACTCCCGAATTAGGTAAATATGTATTAGAAGATATTCTTCCTTTAACTAAAGGATTGATTGGGTCTGACAATCCTCTTAATATTAATATTAAAGCGGAAGGATTTAGCTTACCCATTAAAAACTTTGATATTAAAGCGATTAAAGTAGGTGCTGCTTCTCTAGAACTTGGAAAAGTACGTTTTAAGAAAGGGGGACAGTTAGGTTCTATTCTTAGCCTGTTTAATACTAGTAAAAGCGATAATATCTGCGTTTGGTTTACACCTTTATACATAAATATGCAGGCAGGAAAGATGTTCTTCCAGCGTATGGATATGTTAATTATGAATTCCTATCCTATTGCTACGTGGGGAAATGTAAATCTAGATAAGGACCGCGTAGATATGACAATTGGCCTGACGGCTCAATCTTTAATTAACGGATTTAACATTACTGGTTTAGCAAAAGATTACATGCTACAAATTCCTTTTAAAGGCAAAATTAACAATGCCTCTATCGATACAAAGAGAGCAACAGCAAAAATTGCGGCCTTAGTAGCTGCTAATCGAGGGCCTGAAGGAATGTTAATCGGTACTGCTCTGCATATTGCTGCAGGAGGCTTGAAAGAGGGAAAAGCTCCCGCTCCTACAACTCTTCCTCTACCATGGATTACAGAAAATGGAACGCTAAGTTCAGAAGAGATATTCCCTCCTAATTCCAGTTCTTCTACCCATCCTTTACATAAAGTAGAAGAAAAAGCTTCTTCTTTGTTGCGTAATCTATTGCCTTTTTAGGTTAAAGCACACTTAAAAAATGTACGGAAAAATACTTTTAATTTCTTTTCTCTCTAACCGTGATTTCTCCCCACATTTTAGAATAATAGAATTTTTGGTAAGGAAGCAGTAAGAGGATATCTTAAAAAACCCTCTTTAAACTTATCAACCTGAGTTTTGAGTTTTTCTAGGCTGCAATCAAGAGACTCTTTTCTTGACCAGAAAACCTCAAAGAAGGCTTTTTTGGCTGGTGGCAATAAGCTGCTATTCCTGCCAGCATGTTGACTAGAAAATTCCCTATGCTTCTATGACGAGTATGTTCGATTTAAGAAATATTTTTAATTGATCGTTTACAGTTTCGATTATAGATCTTTTTCTTAGCAGAATTTTGTCTTGAAAAGACATTAACTTCTGTTTCATATTCGATCGTATGCTTGTCAATAGCTCTAAACCGCGATTAATAAGCTTTTGCTTTAAGTGAGTGGAAAGATAACCTTTATCGCCAAACAGCTTTCCCATCAGGTCTTTTGACAAGATATCAACAATAGAAACATCAGAAACATTCCCAGGAGTGAGTTGAAAAGATGGAACCTCTCCCTTTTCATTGATAATCAAGTGAAGCTTAAAACCATAAAACCAGCCCGAGGTAGTTTTTCCTCTTTTAGCTAAACCTTTGAAGACCTTATTCCTTGTAATTCTTTTATTATGGCAAACTTCAATAGAGCTAGAATCAATGAATGCAATTCCTGTAGAGGTATACCTCTTAAGCTATAAAGATGTCATCCGTCATGGTTAGTGACCCAGGGTCGGCAGTTTTAGTGACCCACCCCTCGTCACCTTTAGTGACCCACCCTAGCTACCAAAATTTTTTTCTTTATTTCTCTTAAACTGCATAAATCTTCATGGGACAATCTTTTTTAATCTTGTCTCGAAAAGGAGATTTTATGCCAAGGAAGAGAAATATGATAGAATTACAACAAGTCATTTTTCGACTAAAATTTAAGCAAAGCATTCGCTCTATTAATCGCGATACCGGTATTCATCGTACGATTATCCGTAATCTCAATAAAGTTGCGAACAACACCGGATGGCTATCTAACGATAGGTCTACCCTTCTGAGAATGAAATTCACCAGGCTGTCGTAGCTTTTGATTTAAAAAAATCTTCAAAATCGCATGGCTTAGATCCTCTTAAACCTTTAATTAAAGACTGGTTAGCAAAAGACCATAGTTTTGTGATCATTCATAAGCTTATTCAAGAGCACATCACGTGCAGTGAATCAACTGTACGAAGATTCATCCATCAACACTTTCCTAAACAAATTCAACCTATAATGATCAGACAGCATATTCCCGGTGCTAGATATGTTGCTTGAAAAAGTGTAAACTATTAGTGCTTCCCGTAATAATTGCAGGAAGCATTAATGGGAATGGTATAATCTATAACCTGGGCGTGAAGGTCTTTTTTTTTAACTATTTCCTTATCCGATAACTCGTGTTTCTTGTTAAGAAGTTCAAATTAAAAGGCTTTGTTTCTTGTACCATGCCTTAAAAGTAATGGCAGCAATCTCTTTTAGCATCAAGCTCGATCTGTAGACTCTTGAAGGCTCCCAGTTTGGCTGAGGCTATCTAATCGTTTCCGCCATATAGCAAGCTCGGTAGGCAATTTTTCTCTTACTTCCTTGTAGTGAAGCATTAATTTATCCTTGCAGGGATAAGTTGTTGTTTTTTCAGAAATTTGAAGTTGCTGGCCTTTAATTGAAAAGCTGTCCGCGGCAAAGAAACAAACCCTAGCGATTAAAGGAAATGCTTCGATGCCCATTTCTAATAAAGCATTTTTATCGACTTTTTTTAGGGCACTGGCAGCAGACATTTTGGCATCAGAATCACCGTCATTGAGAATTTGGATGAAAGCATCTACCGCTTCCTTAGAAAGCCTGCCTCCTTGCTTTTCCACTACTTTTAAAACATTAGCAGCAGACATTTTGGCATCAGAATCACCGTCATTGAGAATTTGGATGAAAGCATCTACCGCTTCCTTAGAAAGCTTTCCTCCTTGCTTTGCCACTACTTTTAAAACCTTAGCAGCAGACCATTTGGCATCAAAATCACCCTCCTCCTTGAGAATCTGGATGAGAGTATCTAGCGCCTCCTTAGGAAGCTCTCCTCCTTGCTCTACCAATATTTCTAGATCAGAGGCAGCAAACACGCAATAGCTCGGATCCTTAAGAACCCCAGCAATAAATCTCACTATTTCTGGAACTAACCTTTGCCCTGTTCGTATGATGTTTGATAAGTTCCTTAGCATGTTTTCTTTGGTTTGTGGGTGGGATAATAATCTTTCGATAGCGTACGTTATTTTAGGATGATTACAAAGGTTTTTATTTCTAAGCAACCCTTCAAAGGGTAAATCAAGTAAGGAGGAATGTTTCATATAAAATTTTCCCATCTCAATCATATAGTCTTTTACAAGCTCTATGAAGCCCTCGTACTGCCTCACCTGAGCAGAATTTTGACACTCTTCAAAACAATTCGCAATCAAATGGAGTTCGCTTCTGACAGCTAGGTCATGAGGTTCAGCAAAAAGGTCATCAAAAAAGAATTGTAGCGGGCTTGAATTTAAATAACGTCGATTAGGTGAAGTAGATAAGGAAAGATATCCCGCAATCATGCGCAAAACTAAGTTATAACGTGGTTCAAATTTGTAATTACTCACAAAATCATGACATGCTTTTCTATTTTCTCCTCGCAGATATTGATTAGCAACCTTTGAAGCGGTTAAAAATTCTTGAAAGGTTAAGTGAATAAAATACCCTTTTTCTTCTGGAATGCGAAGAAGTCCACAATCGGCAAGCTCATTGGATGTGATGGCGTTGCCTCTAAAGTCATCGATCTCTTGCTTTCCTAAATAAAGGGTATTATTTTCCATGGCAAAAAAAGCCATTTCTTCAAAAGCTGTGGCTATTTTAACTACTTCTTGATTATGGCGAAGATTTTTTTCCGCAAGAATTTTCTCCTTGGTTTGATTGGATTGGCCCTGATCAATCCTTCTTAAAAGAAACCATTTATACATCCAGTTAACAATCCGTTCATAAATAGCCGTCATCGTAATGGATTGAGTAGAATCAAAAACCTCTGGATCTTCGTTAAAGAGGCAGCAAAGAAGAGTCAAGTTAATGGGAATTTGCGCAAGACTTAAGACCTGGGGAGAGCTTTGTAATAAATGGTAAAGTTTTTGTTTTTTATCTTCTGCTTGAACTTGTTTGAAAAATCTATCGATATAACGTTCGACCCCTTCTTTATCAAAGCCTAAAAGCTCTAGCTCACAAGAACGGTTAAAAGAGCAACTTCCAGGTCGTGAGGTAATTAGAATATGGGGAAATAACTCTTTTAGCTCCTTAAAGGCTGTAGCTAGGCTTGTATTTCCTTGAGCTTCTGCAGAAAGCTCGTAATAACCATCTAAAACAAGAAGGGTTTTCTCTCGTAAAGTAGCATCGTTTATGCAAGCCTCAATTGCTCTTGAATCAATTTTGCCTGCATATTCCCTAGCAATAAGATCAGCGGGAGTATACTCTTTATCAGCAGGATATTTCTTTAAAGTAAGGTTTCTCAAAGGAATCCAAAAAAGATAGGAAAAAATGCCTTGCCAAAGCTCCTCTTTTGCCCAGCGATAGGCAATATAGTGGCATAAAGTGCTCTTACCAATTCCTGCCGCGCCTTGAATGTAAATTCTTTTAGCCTCTTTTTTGTCAAAGCTTACATGTTCGAAAATCTTTTCAATTTCAATATTCTCTTTAGACTCATAGATGGTTTCAGAAGTTGGAATGCGATCATCTTGTATTTGATCGGAATGTTTATCAAGTGCTTGGTCACTCACTCTTCTTTCTTTACTCTCAATGATCCCTAAACGTACATAAATCTCTTCTAAAGGAACTTTAAATTCCCATTCTTGCTCTGCTTTAATCCTAAAAATAGAAAGAGTTTTCTGAGAAAGGTAAAGGCTTTGAAGGGAGTTAATGAGAGTTTGTGGGTTTAGGGGTACTTGAGACAAGGGCTGCAATGCATGGTATTGAAAAACAGGATTGGAATGTATAAGCAGTGTTGCATTTTGCTCTAAATGGATTTGACTAGCGTTGGCCTGGACATTAAAATGTCCAGGCGTGGCTTGCAAAGCGTTAAGACTGTGCTCACAATAATCTAACCCACCAGCAGAGCGTTGTTCTGATGGGCTGCTTACTTTGGGCGGCTTCCAAACATCCCCTCGGCTAGCACTTGAGCCGTTTTGTCAGAAGGATTTGCCACCACTGCGGATTGAGAATGAGACTCTTGATCCATCTGGTTCACCCTTGCTTTTCCTCCTTTTATACCCATTACCAAGTTTTTTGCATGTGGGCCTATCCTATGATGTTCATCTATAGCACTCCCTCTACGGATAGTTTCCAAAGGTTCAGGAGGCTGCAGAGGGGCTGGAACGGATGTTACAGATGGAGGAGAAAGAGCGTGAATCTCTCTAGTTGAGGAAATAGATGAAGATGAGGCGAAAGAAGTAGAAGGTTGAGGAACAACTGCTGGGAGAGGGGAAGAAGGGCTATGGATTTGCTGCAGTTTTTCCAGTGCAAATTGTCTCACCTTTTTATTTTCGCCTAGCAGATTCTTTGTCCATTTATAGTTTATCTTTTCTTTCTCTGTCAGCTCTTCACTTTCCTGGCTCATCAGCTCATCCAATTGGTTCTCAAGCATTTTTTTTAAAGCTGGATTGTCATGAATTTGTGATTCTTCTAGAAGGCTGAATAAGAATGTAATAT
Organism: Neochlamydia sp. EPS4; assembly: GCF_000813665.1. NCBI lineage: Bacteria > Pseudomonadati > Chlamydiota > Chlamydiia > Parachlamydiales > Parachlamydiaceae > Neochlamydia > Neochlamydia sp. EPS4. The sequence goes on from NZ_JSDQ01000066.1 coordinate 30,338, forward strand.
AGCGTTCTCTAGAAGGTTCCAACGAAGAATGAGCTTTTTCTTGGCGTTTTTCGGAAAGAAGGGGAGAAATAGGCTGGGAAAGCGAAGAAGATGAGTGGAATAAAGAAGTAGGTCCTTTTTCTGAAGGATGAGAGGCAGCTGTTTCTGCATTGTAGATTAAGGAGGCACTTAAGTGCGGCCCCCTTGGAGAGATAGGAAAAGAAAGTGGGTCTTTCTGATTTTCATTTACTTTTTTTTTAAGATAGGTTCCCAGAGTTTCCCTGGTCTACTTTCTTGCTGTTTTTTCCAAGCTTCAATTTCTGCTAACTGTTGGTCGGTCACTTCTGTCGTTTTTAACAGTAAGTCTGTTGTTGCCTCAAATTTATTAACTTTAACATTAATTTGGCCAGGAATTTGTTTTAAAATACAAGCAAGCTTTAAGAATGCTTCATAGTATTTGTCGGGACGACGCATGTCAATATAAATGGTATCTTCTGTCATAGGAAGAGGATTGGCCTGCAGCCACTCCCCTTGATAAAGAAGGCACAGCACACTGCCTTTATATGCGGCTTTCTTAAAGCGCGTATTGAGCATGGTTAGCTCTGTTTTAATGCCGCCGAATAAGCCATGTTTTTCCCCGCTCTCATATTTTTCTCGCATGCTGGGCGTGCAAATAAGCAAGACATATTTGGTGTCGGTGGAGGCAATGTGCTGCATATAATCCATCAAGTTGGTACCAGGTATGCATTCGCGCAAATCAAATAAAGCCTTAACGCCAACTTGATCTAAATCGGGCACTAAATAATCTATTAGCCATTCTTGGGCAGGCTTAGCGTTTTCTCGTCTGTCTTTAAGCCAATCTTCTACGTCTTCCTTAGGGCCTAAACCCCAAGCATAGCTGATAAAGCAAAGCGGAGTCTCTGGCTGGCTATTTCTTATTTCCTCTAAAGCTTTTTCAAATTCTAGGCGCAGCAAGATTTGCTGAGCTTTCAAAAGCTCTATATCAGAAAGCAGCTTAACATTAGGAAGTAGCTCGGCATCAGATTTTGGAAAATCAGGTAACTTTAGATTGCTCTTCAGCAAAAGGTGAGGATTTAAGCAAAAGGCTTTGTTAAAACAGCTTTGAGCTGCTTTTTGATGGTGAGCTACCCGATCTTTAGCTAATTCCTGCTGCTCAGCTAATTCCTGATCTTTAGCTAATTTCTGCAGCTGAGCTAATTCCTGATTATGTATTTTTATATGTAGTTCTCCTAATTGGTAATAATAATGTGCTGCTTCTTCTCTTTGCTCTAATGCTTCGCAAGCAAATGCTTTAACAAAATAACCTTGTAAAGAGCCTATAGGGGTAATACTTGATAATACCTTGAAAGTAGATATGTCAAAGGAACTTTGGCGTAGAAATCTTAAAAGGCGTGATTCTTCCTTTGTATCCGCTAGATAAAGCGGCTCTTCTTCTTTAAAGCGATACTTTTGCTGATCCTGCTTAAGACTTTCTAAACACTGGCTGATTGTTTTTTGAAGAGTACGAGTACAGGAAATGGTGCTTAGTTGTCCATAGTCGTTAATCGCTTCCTGTAGTGCTTTTTGGGCTTCTATATCTTGTCCAGCTTCTTTACAAGTTTGATATTCTTCTTCCTTTTCTTTAGCCCCATTAAACAGAAACTCTGCTAAGGCCTGGCTTGGTGGTTGCTCCTCTTCTTCTTCGCCTTCCATTCCTGCTCTAAGCTTAGGAAAAAAGAAAAGCTGCAAGCCTTTATGCGGAGAGAGGACTTGGGCTGCTGCTAGTCGTGTCCTCTTAATCTCGCGCAGCATGCGATGTAAAGTAACTGAAGGCATTTGCCCTTGTATGCCACCCCGAATATGGCTTTCTTTCACTTCTGTCACCAGCAAGCCTTGCTGATTATAAATAAAAGCTTTAAGCTCACGGTGAGGTAAAGAATAGAGGTGAACGTGCTGACCTCCGGCTATTTCCCATCTTCCAAGCAAAAGAGAAGAAGGGATTTTATTTTTTTTGTTGGAGGAAAATTCTTGTCTAGAGGAAAGAACAAAGCAAGGCTTGCCGCCTGTATCTGCTAGGGAAAAGAGGGGATTATAGCTCATAAGCTTATCCTTTTGTAAAAATTTATCTACATCTCTCTCTTCTTTTTTATCATATTGTTGATTTAGTGTCATAAAAATTTGTAAAATTTTGCTAGAAATCAGATTTATTCCTTTATTTTTCGCATCACTGCCTTTCTAATAGCAAATTTTTATGTCATGCTCAGCCAAAGCTTCATCACTTTTCTATCCTCTTTGTACTCATCTAAAACTCCAGGATAAAATTTTTTCTTGTTAACAAAAGATAGTCAAGACACTATCTGGTAAGATATTCGACAAAACCTACTTAATTAACTCAGCTTACGCACTGATGAGTTGAAAAAATTATTCTAAATGGGCGTTGTTGCGTAAATGCTAAGAAGTGTATGCGATAAGATTGCTCTTTAACACATAAGAGCTGTAAAATTTAGTTTGCTTAAACAAAAATATAGGCAGGCTATGGAAAAAAAGCTTAACTACCGCATACGTAACTGGTCCGATTATAACAAAGCTTTAGAACAAAGAGGAAGCATAACTTTATGGTTTTGGGATGAAACCATTAAAGGATGGAGGGAAAATAAAAGCACGGGGAAGAAGGGCCGTCCAAGAATTTACTCTGCTGACGCTATCCTATGC